>JAAYSU010000077.1 GCA_012523915.1 Clostridiales bacterium | reverse complement strand
TCTCCCATAAAGACCTCTTGTTCCTTTACCTCACCGGTATCCTTGTTAACTAATCTGACTTTTACCTTAAGAGGGGCAGCATAGGTGGCATCTCTTTCCTTGCATTCCTCCTGATCGTATTTAGGTTCATCATTGATCGAATGGTCTATAAATTCAAGAACTAAATTATCAGCATAGTCTTTTATAGGAGAAATGTCTTCAAAGACTTCCCTAAGACCCTCTTCTATAAACCAGTTATAAGAATCTTTTTGGATTTGGATCAGATTTGGCATAGGAACTACTTCATGAATTTTCGAGTAGCTCATGCGTGTTTTTTTACCGATTTTAACGGGCTCTGGCATATTCATCACTCCTTGTATAGAAAACAAACTACTTTGCGTGGCAATGTACTATAATATCATAGCAAACACAAGTAGTCAAGAAAATTTTTGCCATATTATTAGATCTTTATACAATTAGTCAAATAATAATAAAGCGAAAAAACCCGTTCAGATTCTATTCCAAACGGGTCTTGTAAGTTTTACACTATTTAAGTTCAACAGTAGCTCCGACTTCTTCGAGTTTGGCTTTAATAGCTTCTGCTTCTTCCTTTTCCACATCTTCTTTAACGTTTCCAGGTGCACCGTCTACTAAAGCTTTTGCTTCTTTGAGTCCTAAACCGGTAACTTCTCTAACGACCTTGATAACTTTAATCTTCTCTGAACCTACATTAGCTAATACAACTGTGAATTCAGTTTGCTCTTCGCCTGCATCGGCTGCCTCAGCACCTGCTGCTGCAACTGCCACAGGAGCAGCTGCGGATACTCCGAATTCTTCTTCGCAAGCTTTCACAAGCTCATTTAGTTCTAAAACTGTCATATTTTTTATAGCTTCAATAATTTGATCTTTAGTCATTTTTGTTTCTCCTTTTCTAAATATTTATTATCCGTAAACTACGCTTCCTTCGCGTCTGCTATTGCCTGGAATGTGCGTACTGCTTTGGATATAGGTGATTGAATACTTCCAATAAACTTAGCTATCATTTCATCTCTTGACGGTAATGATGCTATATTTTTAATACCTTCTTCATCGAAATACTTTCCTTCGATGACTCCGCCCTTAAATGACATCTTCTTAAAATCTTTCATAACGCCATTTAGTACTCTGGCGGGTGCAACTGCATCTTCATAACTGAAAGCAAATGCGCTGGGTCCTGACAAAATGTTCTCAAGGCCTTCAAATTCAGTGTCTTTAATAGCTCTGTTAACAAGAGTATTTTTGTAAACGCGGTATTCCACGTTAGCTTCTCTTAACTTTTTTCTCATAGCATCGGCTTCAGCAACAGTTATTCCCATATAATCTATAACAATAGCCGATTGTGCCTTTTCCAACTTGTCTTTGATCTCATCTACCACAGCCTGTTTTTCTTGTAAATGTTTTTTTGATGGCATCAAACTTCTCCTTTCTAAGTACTAATTAGCTAATTAATACTTAATTTATCGATTTAAAAAGCCTTTCTATCCTGCAGACAAAAAGGCTTTGATTTATATCTTCTACCTCGGCAGGAAATTAAGCTTGCGCACCTGCTGTCTACAGTCTATATGCAGTTTTAAAAGCTTTTTAGTTAAAAGTGATTTTTAATGGATTTACTTTTACTCCAGGACCCATTGTACTGGCCAGGGTTACACTCCTTAGGTACTGTCCCTTGGCAGCCGCCGGCTTAGCCTTGATTACAGCTTCTAGCAAAGTATTGAAATTGTCAATAAGCTTTTCTTGCCCAAATGAAACTTTACCTATTGGGGAGTGAATGATATTCGTTTTGTCTAAACGATATTCAACTTTACCCGCTTTTATATCCTCTATTGCTTTTGCAATATCCATAGTAACCGTACCGGACTTTGGATTTGGCATTAGTCCTTTAGGTCCTAATACTCTACCCAATCTACCTACTACGCTCATCATATCTGGTGTAGCAACTACTGCATCAAAGTCAAACCAGTTCTGGGTCTGAATTTTCTCGGCAAGATCTTCGGCACCAACATAGTCCGCTCCGGCATCTTCAGCTTCTTTTGCTTTTTCACCTTTTGCAAAAACTAAAACTTTTTTAGTCTTTCCTGTACCATGCGGAAGTACTATGGCTCCTCTAACCTGTTGATCAGCATGCCTTCCGTCTACACTCAATCTCATATGAACTTCAACTGTTTCATCAAAATTTGCTTTTGCTGTCTGTAATACCAATGAAATTGCTTCATCTACATCATATAATTTTGTTCTATCTACTAAATTACTCGATTCTTTGTACTTTTTACCTCTTTTAGGCATATTAATAACCTCCTTGTGGTATTTGCGGCTTACTGCCTCCCACTTTATTATTCAACTAGAATTCCCATACTTTTAGCTGTTCCCTTGATCATCTCTGTAGCAGCATCAAGGTCAGCAGCATTTAAGTCTGGCATTTTAATCTTTGCTATTTCTCTTACCTGATCCTCTGTTAGTGTTGCAACCTTCTTAACATTAGGTTCACCGGATGCAGTTTCGAGTTTAGCAGCTTTTTTCAATAGTACTGCTGCAGGTGGGGTCTTTGTAATAAAGCTAAATGATCTGTCAGTGTATACTGTGATTACTACAGGTATAATCATCCCCGCCTGGTCTGCTGTCTTGGCGTTGAATTGTTTACAGAAATCCATGATATTGATCCCTTTTTGACCTAAAGCTGGGCCAACTGGTGGAGCAGGTGTTGCATTTCCTGCAGGAATCTGTAATTTAATCAAGCCATCAACCTTCTTTGCCATAGTCCATCTTGCCTCCTTTCTCTCGCTTGTCTTTTGCGCCTGGCGCTATATTTTGTCAACCTGTCCGAATTCCAATTCGACAGGAGTGTCTCTTCCAAACATAGAAATTCTTACTCTTAAGGTCTGTTTGTCAAAATTTACTTCTTCAACTACACCCATAAAGCTTTCAAAAGGTCCATTGATTACTTTCACACTGTCTCCAGGGTTTATATCAAGATCGATATAAACTTTCTCTATTCCCATCCTCCTAACTTCCTCATCAGTTAGAGGGATTGGCTCTGAGCCATGACCAACAAACCCTGTTACCCCCTGAGTATTGCGCACCAAATACCATGATTCATTAGTGACGATCATCTTAACTATTACATAGCCAGGGAACATCTTTCTGGTTTTTATCTTTCTCTGACCATCTTTGATTTCAATACGGTCTTCGGTAGGCACAACAACTTCGAGAACTAAATCTTGCATTCCTCTGTTCTCGACCAACTTTTCAATATTAACTTTTACCTTGTTTTCGTGTCCCGAATAAGTATGAATCACATACCACTTAGCTTTTGAGGCCCTTTCTTCATCGACCCTTCTAGCTATATTATTTTCTTCCGGCTGTGTTTCTTCTGCCTGATTTTCATTTTCGGGTAAATTTTCCTTTAAATCTTCTTCCATTTTCCTTACCTTATCTCTCTACATACTGATATTAAGTACTGCTTTTAATAAAGCTAGGAATGCAGAATCAAATACCCAAAATATGATAGCAAAAACAAAGCAGGTTACAATAACTACACTTGTAAAAGACATTAATTCTTTTCTATTAGGCCAAACAACCTTGTTGGTTTCAACCTTAACACCCTTGAAATATTCTCTTACACTTGGGCGTTTCTTTGCATTGCTGACAGCAGATTTTTTATCCATATTGTTCACATCCCTTAACTATTTTGTTTCCCTATGAAGAGTATGCTTTTTACAGAATTTGCAGTACTTCATAAATTCAATACGATCTGGATCGTTCTTTTTATTTTTCATCGTGTTATAGTTTCTTTGCTTGCAATCTGTGCATGCTAATGTAATTTTTACTCTCATACTATGTTCCCCTCCGAATATCTAAATTAAAGCCGCCAAAAGGTGGCCGTAAAGTCGCCCATTTAAGTTATCATAATTTATATCGGCTGTCAATATATAATGTTAATTTAAAATACTATCCAGCACATTGTAATAAATACCTTCATCTTCATAATCCGGAATATTACCTATGCGCCATAATGAAACTCCGCTTATTCCAAATAGCTTAGCAAGCTGTAGTTTATCATTAACGCTTCTCTCATCCTCATACCACAAGAAAATCTCCGTTCCATCTTCTGTAGTGTAAGTGATATAAGGGTTTCTGTATACTTC
This sequence comes from Clostridiales bacterium, assembly GCA_012523915.1. Taxonomy (GTDB): domain Bacteria; phylum Bacillota; class Clostridia; order Peptostreptococcales; family Anaerovoracaceae; genus JAAYHT01. The sequence continues at coordinate 2,052 of JAAYSU010000077.1, read as the reverse complement.
CGAATACCCCATCTCTGCACCGCCTTTTAACCTGGAATAAATAGTAGAGGGGGCAGGCCTTACGGAATTGACACTTGCAACTTTAGAGTCTTCAAGCTGCCAGCCCACACTCGAAAAGCTTACAGCAAGAGCTATTTTGGAAGTGTCCGAAACTCCAGTATTTTCATCAGCAATTGCCTTCAATGCGTAGTATATACTTGCAAAAGGTGTCAAGGCAGTATTTCTATAATACTGTGAACCTAATAGGTTCTCTGGCATCCTTGTAACATTATAATCATGAGCCATCAGTATTACTTTATCCGCTATTTCACCTATAGCACGATAGTCATAAGCATCAAAATATACTCCGCCTTCAAGCTTTGGATGGACTGTGACATAAAGGCTTTTATCAAGAGATTTTAATTCTTGTGCCAGCTCTTTTAAAAATATAGTAAATCCTTCTTTCAGCTCATTTCCTTTCATTCCTTCAAAATCTATTGTAACACCATTATATGGATTATATCCTAGTTTACTGTATTCCTTTGTCAGTTCATTTTTAATAACATTTACTGCCTGTTGTCGTCTTTCATCATCAAGTAAAACTACTTCGCATATATTTTTAATGCTACCATCTTCCATTGTAATATGTAAAGATGTGTTCATAAATACATTCAAATGGGTTTTGGTTGAGTTCTCTCTCAAATACGAGATTATAGTCTCATAGGCTATAGGTATATGCCATTCATTCTTATCTTCTGAAGTTGTATTTAGATAAACCCCTGTTAGAGGATCATAGCTCAACCTGCTCCAACCAAGGGACACAGCATCCATGTCTTTTGTCAGTTCTCTTTGTGAATATGAAGAAAATGCATAAAAGCCATGTATCCAGTCAATGTCATCCCTATATTTTTCATATACTCTAACTAACATTGCTGCCGCTTCTTCACGCTTGGCCATACTCTTTGGTTCAAAGGTTGTAGGGCTTGTACCTTTAGTCATACCAATATCATAGGCAATTGTTATATAAGCTTCATTATCTTCTAGATCTTTAAAATTATGATCAATAGAGATTGTATCAGCCAAAGTTTTATACCCCAAAGCTCTAACTAGCATAACCGCCATCTCTTCTCGAGTTATAGGATTGTTAGGATAAAATTGCTTTGAACTATCTATTACATCATTTTTCAGAGCTGTTTCTATATAAGGAAAATACCATTCATTTTTATTAACATCCTCAAACGATTGAATACCAGGATTTAATAGATCCCATTCAAACATATTGCATAGTACTGTTAGAAATTCAGCCTTTGTTATTAAGCGCCCCAATCCAAAACTTCCATCTCCCATACCCCGCATAAGACCATATTTCTTAGCCGCATAAACCTCGCTTTCAGACCAATGGCCTTTAGGAACATCGCTATAACTGTCGCTTGAGGCCACTGCAATTATAGGTGTAAATACAGCAATTAGAATGCAAGTAATTAATATGATGCTGGAAATTTTCCTCTTCATTATAATCCCTTTCCCTTTTTAATAGATGTTAATCAATGTTAGTAATAAAACATTTACAACTATTGCAATGGGAACCATTATTATAAATAATGTTTTTCTGATCTTGTGTCGAAATACAAGCATGCCTAAAAAGGTGCCTATAGACCCAAATAAAAAAGCCATCGTAATTAACGTGCTTTCCCTAATTCTTCTTCTATCTTTGCATGCTTTGTATTTATCGATTCCCATTATTAGAAATGTTATTGCGTTCCAAACGACTAGCACTATAATAAGGATATCATATCCGTTTACCATTTGCAAAATCAAACCTTTGTAACAATCAAATAGGTAAGGGACGGATTTACCGTCCCTGTAATATATTATTTGTCTTTAACTTCTATTCTGCTACCTTGGCTACTACTCCTGCTCCAACTGTTCTTCCACCTTCTCTAATCGCAAATCTTAATCCTTCTTCTATTGCGATCGGTGTTATCAGCTCAATTTCCATCTGGATGTTATCTCCAGGCATACACATCTCTACACCTTCAGGTAGAGCAATGTTTCCTGTTACGTCAGTTGTTC
>JAAYSU010000076.1 GCA_012523915.1 Clostridiales bacterium | reverse complement strand
CATTTTGTTTATCAAACTCTCTAAGTTTTGCAAATAGTTCATGCGCGGCTTCCAGATATGATTGATCATTATAAAGTATAACGCCGACCCTATCTCCCTTTTTCTCTCTTTCTTCTTTTATCCTCTCTATCTCTTTTATTACCCTATCTCTTTCTCCTTGAAATATTATCATTTCCGCATTAGGTGCATAATGAGCATATTTCATGCCAGGAGCTTTAGGTACAAAGTTATCATCCACAACATTATTAATTGCAGGATCTATTTTTACAACCTGCCCTATTGCATTGCTCAATTCCTCGGGCGTCAGTATCCCAGGTCTTAAAATGGAAGGTGCATCCTCTGTCAAATCCAATATTGTAGATTCAATCCCTACTTTGCAATCACCACTTTTTATTATGGCATCAATCTTGCCAAACATATCTTCCATTACATGCTCACCCTTTGTAGGGCTTGGCCTCCCTGATAAGTTGGCACTTGGTGCTGCAACTGGACAGCCTGACCTTCTTATGAGCTCCAAAGCTACGGGATGATCCGGCATGCGTATGGCTACCGTATCAAGTCCTCCTGTTGTAATATCAGGAACTATATTTGATTTTGGTACAATAATTGTGAGAGGACCTGGCCAAAAGCGTTCGGCTAATTTTTTAATAGTCTCAGTGAAACTATTTGTTAATGAATAACACTGTTCAATATCTGAAATATGAACAATAAGAGGGTTGTCCGATGGTCTCCCCTTCGCCTTAAAAATTTTGGATACAGCTTTATGGTTTAGGGCATCAGCTCCTAAACCATATACAGTTTCTGTTGGGAAGGCTACAACTCCTCCATTTCGAAGAATCATAGCCACCTCATCTATTTTCTTTAAGCTATCATTATTTAATTCTTTGATATCGTATACCAGCGTTTTCATGACTTAGAAATTTTTCATCTTCTCCGCTTGATCAGAGGTTATTAGAGCGGCTATAACCTCATCCAATTCTCCGTCAAGGAAGCTGTCAAGCTTGTAAATAGTGAGGCCTATTCTATGATCTGTAATCCTTCCTTGAGGATAATTATATGTTCTTATACGTTCACTTCTATCTCCACTACCTACTTGGCTTCTTCTTTCTTGCGATATTTCTTTATTTACTTCCTGAAGCTTAAGATCATACAACTTTGCTCGCAATACTTTAAAGGCCTTCTCTTTATTCTTTAACTGAGACTTTTCATCCTGGCATGTAACGACAATGCCAGTAGGCTCATGAGTTAACCTTACAGCGGAGTCGGTAGTATTTACGCTCTGACCACCATTTCCTGACGAACGGAATACATCCACTCGGACATCATTCAGATTTATCTCAACTTCAACGTCATCGATTTCGGGTAAAACTGCAACAGTTGCAGCTGAAGTGTGAATTCTCCCGCTCGATTCAGTTTCAGGCACTCTCTGTACTCTATGGACACCACTCTCATATTTAAGCCTTGAGTAGGCACCTCTGCCACTTATCATTATAACGGCTTCCTTGACGCCACCTATTCCTGTCTCGTTTAAGTCCATTATCTCTACTTTCCAGTTTTTACGCTCAGCATATCGCATATACATCCTTAGAAGGTTTCCTGCGAATAAAGCTGCTTCCTCTCCCCCAGTACCTGCACGTATTTCTATGATTACGTTCTTTTCATCATTGGGGTCTTTGGGCAATAGCAATACCTGAAGTTCTTTGGTACAGGTTTCTAATTTATCCTCAAGTTCACTGCATTCGAGTTTTGCCAATTCACGCAATTCTTCGTCTAGGCCGCTTTCTCCAAGCATTTCCTTAGTACTATCAAAGTCTTCTTTTACCTTTTTATATTCCTTATATTTGTTTATAATAGGCTCCATCTCAGACATTTCTTTAACATATTTTCTCCACTGATTCTGATCAGCGATTATATCAGGATCTGAGACTTTAATACTGAGCTCACTATATTTTTCCTCCATGAAATCTAACTTATCTAACATCTATTCTTCAGCTCCTATCAACATATCTTTTCAAAAAAAACCGGAAGTGGATTTCCGGTTCTTTTGTCTTAATCAATGTTGAACTTTTTCTTAAACTTCTCGACACGTCCACCACGGTTGATGAACTTCTGCTGCCCTGTAAAGAACGGGTGGCAAGCAGAACAAACATCCAGTCTAATATCTTCTTTAGTCGATTCTGTTATAAACTCGTTACCACATGCACATGTAACTTTACACTCCATATATTTAGGATGGATACCCTGTTTCATCATTCTCACCTTCCTTATAATCTATCCAATCTATCTTTAATTTCATTTTTATCGACAACTACTATATGTTAGCATAAGCATTGGCTAGAAGCAAGTATTTTTTTAAATTTGCTATTTGGCCTCAACTAGCACGAGTCGGTCATGTCCGGCCAAATCTTTAAATACTCTGGGCTCACCATAATAGCCCCTATTCCTTATTAGCTCCGGAACCCTTTGTCCCTGATCGTAACCTATCTCCAACAGTAAAAGTCCACCGGATTTAAGATATGAATGTGCATCATCTATTATCCTTTTATAAAAATCTAAACCGTCTATACCACCATCCAACGCTATCATAGGCTCATGTTCCCTTACTTCTCTCATAAGAGTAGTCAAGCTATCACTTTTAATATAGGGTGGGTTGCTGGCTATGAGGTTAAACTGTTTTTTGCCCTTACCTTTCCGGTTTTTAGGAAAGGGTTCAAACAAATCTCCCACTTTGAAATCAATCACATCAGAAACCCCATTATTTTTTGCATTTATCTTGGCAAGTTCTATCGCTTGGCTGCTAATATCAGAAGCCACTATTTTAATCTTTGAACCTTTCATATGGTATGCTATGCTAACTGCTATTGCCCCACTTCCGCAACAAAGATCAAGAACATCTAAGCCCCCAATAGGCATCTTCATTTTTTTAAGTTCTTCTATTGCAGTCTCAACTAATAGTTCAGTATCCTGCCTTGGAATGAGCACACTTTCATTTACCATAAATTCCAGGCCCATGAATTCTTGATGACCTGTTATGTATTGTACTGGCATCCCGCTTGCTCTAAGGTCGATTAATTTAAAATATTCCTCGCAGGTCTTTTCAGTTAATTCATCGCCGTAATGTAAAAATAGATAACTTCTATCCTTTTTTATTAAGTGGCAAAAAAGGATTTCAGCATCTAGTCTGGGGGTTAAACAGCCCGAATCCTTAAATCTAGTTTCAGCTATATTTAAAATGTCTTTAAGTAATAAGCTCATTCTCCTGCCACCCCTCCGTTTTCAGGGATGAGATTGCCCTCTATGTCTGTGTTTCCAACAAATTTTTTAGGCCCATCTTTATTTATTACAGCCTTCATAGCTGCTATGGCTACTTCGAGCTGATCCTTGTTAGGTTCAACTGTAGTTAATTTCTGCAAAGCTAAACCAGGGATACTCAGTATTTTAATAAGTAGCGAATCTCCACTCCCTGCTAAGCGAAGCAGTTCATAAGATAAGCCAGCTATTACAGGTATTAATAAAATCCTTGAGCCTACACGCAATAATAGGCTTGGCCATCCCAAAAGCGAAAACAGCAAAAGACTTATTACCATTACAAACATTAGGAAGCTTGTTCCACACCTTGGATGAAGGGTCTCAAATTCCTGACAGTTTTCTGTTGTCAATTCAAGCCCATTTTCAAAGCAGTGTATACACTTATGTTCAGCCCCATGGAATTGAAATACCGTCCTTATATCCTTCATCCTGGAAATGGCAAGAATATATATAACAAACATCAAGATACGCACTATACCTTCTATAAGGTTAAGAGCTATTTCATTTTCAGTGAAATTACTGAAAACATTAACAATCCATGTGGGTAGAATTATAAATACTCCGACGGTAAAAAGAATTGCTAGAACAACAGAAGCATAAAGCATAATATTAAGCGTAGTCTTTTCACCAAATCTCTTTACCATCCATTCGGTCAATCTATCAGGCTCATAATTTTCTCCACCTTCAGCATTCTCCAATACTTCAGCAGAATAGAGGAGTGTCTTTGTGCCTGTTACTAAAGCCTCCACAAATATGAATACCCCTCTAAAAAGGGGAATCTTCTGTAACCTAGTCTTCTCTTTTAGAGGCTCAATCTTTATATGCAAATTACCCTTAGGCATTCGAACAACAACAGCAGTACGGTCTTCACCTTTCATCATAATGCCTTGCAAAACAGCTTGTCCTCCGACCTTAGTCGGGCAAGCGTCTTTTAAAAATATTTTTTTTAGATCCATAGTTATTCAAATCTCGTTTTCTTAATTATTTGTATAAAGTCATGATTGTTCTTAGTGTGTGAAAGATGATCGATGATCGCCTCAGTAACCTCCTGTGTTCCCGAATTAGCCAATGCACGCCTCATATACCATATTGCCTCGAGTTCATCCTGAGTCATTAGTAGCTCTTCTCTTCTTGTACCCGATTTATTTAAATTTATAGCCGGGAATATGCGTTTTTCAGAAAGTTTTCTATCAAGATGAAGTTCCATATTACCAGTACCCTTAAACTCTTCGTAAATCATTTCATCCATGCGGCTGCCAGTTTCTATAAGGGCAGTAGCAAGAATTGTTATACTTCCACCCTCTTCCATATTACGGGCTGCTCCGAAAAATTTCTTGGGTTTATGAAGGGCTCCCGGATCCAAACCACCTGAAAGTGTCCGTCCCGATGGTGGTACAACTAAGTTATATGCTCGTGCCAGCCTTGTCAGACTGTCTAATAAAATTACTACATCTCGACCGTGTTCAACAAGACGCTGAGCCCTGGCCAATACCATCTCTGCAACCTTTACATGGTTTGCTGGAAGCTCATCAAAGGTTGAATAGATAACCTCACCAGAAATAGAGCGCTGCATATCTGTTACTTCTTCAGGCCTTTCATCGACAAGAAGTACAATCAGCTCAATATCCGGATACATTCTCTCTATGCTTGATGCAACTTTTTTTAACAGCACGGTCTTCCCTGCTTTTGGTGGGGCTACAATCAGTCCTCTTTGCCCTTTACCGATAGGGGCAACTAAATCTATTAGACGCATGGATAGTTCAGTTGATCCGTTTTCTAAAGAAATGCGTTCGTTGGGGAAGATAGGAGTCAGGTCTTCAAATTGAGGTCTTCTAATAGCTACACCTGGTTCATCGCTATTTACCTCTTTGACATATAGGATCGCACCAAATTTTTCACCTTCGTTCGGTTTTCTTGCAATCCCTTTAACTTTGTCTCCAGTTTTAAGATTAAACCTCCTGATCTGAGAAGGAGAAACATATACGTCTTGATCACTGGTTAAGAAATTATGGAAACGCAGGAAGCCAAATCCTCCGTCCGCTATTTCCAGTATCCCCTCTACTTCAGGTCTGTCTTCACTTGGTTCATAGGCCTTCTTTACCTTGACAGTAGGTTTTTCTTCATCGGTACTCTCTACTTCTTTATCATCGACCTCTTCAGTCTCAACCTCTGCGTCTTCCTTGACCTTTTTAGGTCTGCCCCGCTTTGGCTTTGGCTGTTTTTCTTCACTTTCATGAGATTCCACCCGAGGGCTTTCATCTGGAACTCCGGATGATGCTATTGCTTCAATCAGCTCCGCTTTCTTCATAGATTGGTAGCGGGGAATCTTAAAAGCTTTGGCGATTTCTCTTAACTCCACTACTTTTTTTGATTTTAGAATCTCTTGATCCATTTGGTTTGTACTTGACATAGTACCATTTACTCCTCTTCATTTTACGCGGATTAAACTAACAATTTTGGATAAAGAAAGATAATTCGACCTTGTCATTGATTTAATATTTCAATAATTATTATACCATCAGCAATGAAAATAATATCATCATTTCTTCTAATTTCATTTATGATGAATGTTTCCCTATCTGTAAAATAATATACGATGTTTCCGTCAGGTAGACGAAGAGCAAGTTCTGAACAGTTGTTATCTAATGTGTTAATATTTTGTACACTAGCTTCGCCAAGCATTACTTCGGTATTCATATGAATTTGGTTGTAGGGACCCCATGCAATAACAAGATTGCGATATCTGGGTATATTGTCTATATTATATTCAATTACTCCGTCAATTATAATTTGGGCATTCTTCTCATAATCGATGAGCCTTACAGATCCATCTGATTGCGTTAGAAATATTTTACCGTTTTCTTTATCTATTCCTGTGATAACACCCTGAAATGAGCGATTTTCTGCATCGATATTAAAAGGAGATTCGGCAAGGTCGTACACACGAGTGCAGATTACGGCAAATTCCACCCTTCTAATACTGTCTTTGGCATTGAATTTGCCTAGATTATCACCTATCATTATAGACATTCGGTTGAGCAAGTCAATATAAACTAGGTTTTCCCTCGAAATATCATGCTTATCAATATAATCCAATGAGGTGGCTGGCATTAACTTTCTATCTATTGCCTTAGCAGTCCAAAGTGCAACCTCTTCCCTTGAAGCTGGCATAGCATTTCCTAAATCGTCACGGAATCCAACAAGTTCATCCACTTTTATTATATCATATTCTAATCCAAATGATACACACTCCCAGGCCCATTTATCGATCAAATTAGAAGTAAGTAAATCTTCATATTTTGACCTTATATTATAGGTCTCTCTTAAGCCGGAGTTTGTAACAGCTTTATAGATCATCTGCATTGATTCTTCCTTAGTTACATTGGCCTCAGGCATAAACTTATATCTATCGCCTTCTACATGGTAGCCGGCAATAATCCCTGTTTCAGAGGCAAAGTCTATAAAGTCTTTGCCCCAGTAATTGTCGCCAACATCAATAAAATCTCGGGGAGTGTTTCCATAAACATGGGGATTATAAAATACTGTGCATAATAATATCATGCAGATAACAAAAAGAGAGTATGATTTTTTCATGAGACTTTCCTTTCCCATAGGGAACTACTGATCTACTTCGTCTTCTTCAGAAGTGGCTTCTGGTTCAATAGAATATATTTGAGTTATCATTTCAGCGATACCTTCGCTGTCAGGATATACATAATAGGGTGCTACATCCTGTAATGTATGAGGCATGATATAGGTTTCAATACTATCCGAACTCATACCTATAGCTTTTTTAGCAATTTTCATTGCAGTGCCAAGAGTTATATCGGATTCAATATTTTCTACAATTACCTTAGTTATTTTCGGCAAATCAAAACCCAGCATCTGTTTAAATGCTGATTTCATGAATTCCTGTTGAGCCTTAATACGACCAATATCGCCCTCTCTGTAGCCTTTTCTAAATCTAAGGAATTGGACAGAAAGTTCACCATCCAGTACCTGATCCCCTTCAGGAATATTTATATACAAAGGGGGATTATCAGAGGGATCACTATATTTCATACCTGGAGGAATACGCATAGGCACACCCCCCATAGTATCTACAATCTCCTTTATACCCTCATAATCAACAATGGCATAGCAGTGAATAGGCATACCCAAAAGAAGTTCACTTACAACTATGGCAGTTTCTAAAGGCTCATGGGTATTTTGATAAATAGCATTTATCTTAAGTGCACCCGGATTATAATAGCCTTTTCTATAATAGTAAGTATCTCTTGGAACGGAAATAAGGTCTACATGCCTTGCATCATAGTCAAAGCTTGCCACCATAATAGTATCAGCTAAGTTTTGGTTTATACCCATCATTAATACATTAATCCTATTTTTATCCTGAAAAGCTTCATAGAATATGCTATCTTCTTCGACTAAAACAGGCATTTCATCCATTAAATTGGTCTCTGTATCACCAAAGATCGGAATATCAGACACCCTTCCAAAAAATGATGATATGGGAGTCATTACTATTACTCCGATAATAAAAGTAACTATAAAATATCTAATAAATGTACTTTTAGCTGATTTAGTTTTGGGTTTTGCTGAATACTTCTTTGATTTCATAGATAATTATCGCCTTTGTTCATTAATCTCTAATAGAATCCCTTTAGCTATTAATAATATACCTTTTCAATCAAAAAGAAAATATGATTTATATTACTTTTTGATTACTAATTTAAAATAGCAAGGGCGGTATAGTACCCTTGCCATTTTAAACAATTTAATTGAATTATGCAAGCTTTATTTACTATAATCAAAGAATCCTTCTTTGGTCTTTCTTCCTAACTTGCCACCGCGTACCATTTTTCTAAGGAGCGGATGAGGTCTGTACTTTGAGTCACCAAATTCGTTATAGAGTACTTCCATAATAGCTAGACATACATCAAGTCCTATTAAATCCGCTAAAGCAAGAGGTCCTATTGGATGACTAGCGCCAAGTTTCATAGCACTATCAATATCTTCTGCACTTGCAATACCATCAGCTAATACTCCAATAGCTTCGTTTACCATAGGAATCAATATTCTGTTTACAACAAAACCGGGGGCTTCTTTTACCTTTACCGGTGTCTTTCCTAAAGACTCTGTTAATTTAATAATAGTTTCTTCAGTTTCATCTGAAGTTGGCAATCCTTTAATAATTTCTACAAGCTTCATCAGTGGTACGGGATTAAAGAAATGCATACCGATAACTTTATCTGGTCTCTTTGTAGCTGAAGCAATCTCAGTGATGGAAAGTGATGAAGTGTTTGTAGCAAATATTGTCTCAGGCTTACAGAGTTCATCTAGTTCAGCAAAAAGAGCTTTCTTAGCTTCCATGTCTTCTGTTGCTGCTTCGATTATAAGGTCTGCATCCTTTACGATTGAAATATCAGTTGAACCAGTAATGCGACCCATTACTTCTTTTTTGCCTTCCTCCGTAAGCTTCTCTTTTGCAATCAATCTGTCAAGGTTTTTTTCAATAGTAGCAATACCTCTATCGATTGATGTTTGTCTTCTGGCTCTCAGTACTACTTCGTAGCCATTCTGTGCCAATACCTGAATAATTCCTGCACCCATGGTGCCTGTACCTAGTACTCCTATTTTCTTCATTTTTATCCTCCTAGTCTTATAAAAATTATTAATTATTTACCTTTAAATACTGGCTTTCTCTTTTCAAGAAAAGCACTCATTCCTTCTTTTTGGTCTTCAGTTGTAAAACATTTAGCAAAAAGCTTTGCTTCTACTTCGATGGCTTCATCCATATCACATAACTCAAGACCTTCAACTATAGCTTTTTTAGAATAGCGTACAGCCAATGGAGCATTTTTCACAATCTTCTGAGCAAGATTAATTGCTTCATCAATTAGAGAATCATGCTCTACTACATTGTTGACAAGGCCAATCTTTAAAGCTTCATCAGCAGTAATAATATCGCCTGTCAAAATCAATTCCATGGCTTTGGCCTTTCCTACCAGCCTTGGCAGCCTCTGAGTTCCGGAATAGCCGGGAGTAATACCAAGACCTACCTCAGGTTGACCAAATTTAGCTTTTACGCTTGCTAATCTCATGTCACATGCCATGGCAAGCTCGCATCCGCCACCCAGCGCAAAGCCGTTAACTGCTGCTATTGTTGGTTTTTCAAGAGTTTCGATCTTACGGAATACTCTCTGTCCAAGTCTACCAAATTCCATGCCGCCTTTTTCGTCTAAAGGCTGCATACCTGCTATGTCGGCTCCAGCAACAAAGGCACGTCCTTCTCCTGTAAAAATAATTACATTTACATCAGGATCATTACTTGCTTCATCCACAACTTTATCAAGGCTTGTCAAAACCTCTTCATTTAATGAATTCATCGCTTCCGGACGATTGATTTTAATAATACCAATCTGATCCTTTTTTTCTAATAGTACTAAACTCATAGCCCCCTCCTTCTATCATTTATTCTAAAGCTTTTCTCATTTCTGATTTATAGCTTTCCACTCCCGGCTGATCAAAGGGGTTAACCCCCATTAAACAACCCGAAAGAGCACATGCTTTTTCAAAAAAATATACCAGCCTACCAAAATTATATGCGTTTAGAACAGGAATATCAATCTTTATCATCGGTATCCTTGCACCCTTATGCGCCTCTATTACACCCTCCACAGCAGCCTTATTAATCTGATTCATACTCTTTCCCGCCAAGAAGTTTCCGGCGCTCTGGGGTACAGTCAAATCCTGTTTGGCTTCCTCCACATTCAATATGGTTTCAAAGAAAATCTGATTTCCCTGCTGTAAATACTGTCCCATAGAATGTAAGTCAGTGCTGAATTCAAGCGCGGCAGGAAAAATCCCCTTTCCTTCTTTACCCTCACTCTCACCAAAGAGCTGCTTGAGCCATTCGGCAAAATAGTGAAGCCTGGGCTCATAGTATTCAAATATTTCTATAAGTTTACCTCTGTTAAAAAGCTCATTCCTTATGGCAGCATATTTTTCTGATCTATCTAGTAAATTTGCTTCTTCCAAAGCTCCATCTAAAACCGATTCAATATCTATCCCCGCTACTGCCATAGGTAAAAGTCCTACAGGAGTCAATACCGAGTATCTGCCTCCGATATCATCAGGGATTACAAAGTTAACATAACCTTCATTATCAGTTTCGTCCCTAAGAATCCCCTTATTCTTATCGGTTATCACATAAATTCTTTCTGATGCTTCTTTTCCATACTTTTTAAATAGAAGTTCTTTAAATAGTGAAAAGGCAATAGCAGGCTCTGTAGTATTACCTGACTTTGAAATCACACAAATACAGATATCTTTATCCTTTATTCTGTCTATTAACTCTGCGTGATAACTGCCGCTGATATTTATACCGGCAAAGTAGATTTCAGGTAGATCCTGCTGTAAAGGTCCAAGCATCTCAATTGCAGCCCGTGCTCCTAAATAGGATCCCCCGATTCCTATTACCACAAATGCCTGGCATTGTTCTTGAATTCTTGCTGCAGTGCTTTCTATCCTTTTTAGCTCAGATCTGTCATACTCGAAAGGCAGTCTGACCCAACCGGTACCCTCTTTAGATTTACTCAGAAAATCCTGTGCTTCTTTTAAAGCGCCTTGGTATTTAAAGAGGTCATCTTCTGAAACCGTGACATTGGAAAAATCGATATTAAGCTCTGCTCTTTCCATCCCAATCTCCCCTTCCAGTTATAATGATTTAATTATTATAACATAAAAGAAGGTTGATTATAAATTATTATTCCTATAGTTCGGCACCACTTCATGAAGCCATTCCTTTACATCCTCATCTTCTTTTTTACAGATTGCATCAATAGCATCTCCAAGGTGATTATCTCCCTTTGATAGTATCTCCATTAAAGCAGGGGAGGGATTCACCGGCTGAGCAACAAAAATATTACCGTGTGAAGTATTTTCAACCCCTTCTTCATCAAGTAAAAGCTCTTCATACAGTTTTTCCCCTGGGCGAAGGCCTGTTATCTCTATATCTATATCAACATAGGGCACAAAGCCCGACATCCTGATTACGTTCTCTGCAAGATCTATAATCTTTACTGCATCACCCATGTCGAGAACAAAGATTTCTCCTCCTTTAGCCATAGCCCCTGCCTGAATTACCAATTGCACTGCTTCGGGTATGGTCATAAAGTAGCGCGTTACATCCTCATGGGTTACCGTAACAGGTCCTCCCATCTCTATCTGCTTTCTAAATAAGGGGAGAACGCTACCGTTACTTCCCAACACATTGCCAAATCTAACTGCTGAAAAACATGTTTTTGAATTATAGCTCTTATCCTGAGTAAGCATTTCTGCTACTCTTTTAGTTGCTCCCATAACGTTTGCAGGATTTACAGCCTTATCTGTAGAGATGAGCACAAAATTCTCCACTAAATAGTCATGGGAAAGATCTATTATATTCTTTGTCCCTAAAATATTATTAAGAACGGCTTCCTTAGGATTTGTTTCCATGAGCGGCACGTGTTTATGGGCTGCTGCATGAAAGACTATATGAGGTTTGAATTTATTAAATACCTCTTCAAGCCTCTGCTTATTTCTCACTGAACATATGACAGCTTCAATACTCAGTTCGGGATACTTCCTCTTAAGCTCATTTACCAGTATGTAAACCGAATTCTCATATATGTCCAGAATAATGAGTCTGCGAGGTTTGAAATTCGAAATCTGTCTACAAAGCTCAGAACCGATCGATCCTCCCCCACCTGTCACCAGAACATTCTTTCCTTCTAAGTATCCGCTTATTTCATTTAAATTAACTGAAACCGGATCTCGACCTAAAAGGTCTTCTATTTCTACATCCCTAAGCTTATTAATACTTACCTTCCCATCGATAAGGTCTATGTATGCAGGTAAGATCTTCACTTTGCAATCGGTTTTATTGCACTCATTTACAATGCCCTGTATTTGCCTTTTTGAAGCTGAGGGTATAGCGATGATAATTTCATCAACCCCATACTTATTGACCGCTTTAGTAATATATTTACGGTCACCAACAATCTTTTTACCTACGATTCTTCTACCAATCTTATTGCGATCATCATCTATTACTGCCACAACTTGTTTCCCTGCGTCAGGATTTTGTCTTATCTCCCTTATCATGCTGGCGCCAGCATCTCCAGCTCCAACTATGAGGACTTTTGTAAGGGCCTTTCTGTACATTACCTTAGAAAGAAGATTTCCAGGCTGATTAAGACTCCTTATATAACGGTAGCTTACCCTAGATCCTCCAATTAGAATTATGTCAAGGAAAAGACATATTCCCTGAACACCTCTGGGAATAACCTGATGGGTGAGTCTCAGATAAATGAAGATAATAAGAAAGCTTACAACTGCCGAGAACAGTACCTTTGCAATCTCCTCAATACCGGCATATCTCCATAGACTATTATATAGCCCGAATAAGCCGAATATCAGTATTTTAACAGCAGTTATAACAATAAAATTATCTAAATAAACTCCTATGTAATGATTGAATTGATTACTTGAAATATTAAATTCAAAACGGAGTAGGAGTGCTATTATATATGCTAGATTTATGCACAATACATCCGTTAATATTAGTGCACTAATCTTGGTAATTCTTCTCATAAATACCTCATTTTGTACATCAAATCTTTGCTTCTAGTCTACTACAAATATCGCTATTTTTCAACATGCCTTTCTAACAGGTAATCTCCAAAATGAGATACAAATTTAATCATACCACTTTCATTTAAATGACGTTGATCATAAAAGTCAGTCTCTATATCCAAACCTACCTCTTTATATAACCCATCATCATTGTAATCAATGTACTCTACTCCACGATCTTTTGCAATTTCAGAGACAGCATTGTAATACATCTTCTCTTCTAGCGTAGCATTAGAGGGTGATTTTAATAGTATCAACATAATATCCTCTTCCTGAGCCAAATCAATTATTTTATTCAAGTAAATTCTGTTCTTCTCAGTTAGCTCCTTGGATTCATAAACTTTTGAAACATCTTCCCTATCTATATCGATTGCGGCAGGGGTAAGTCTCACATACCCCTTGTAGGGATCCGTATTAGTCTCATACTCTCGGACATAGTCGCTCTCCTTAAGATCTTCCCAGCGCTCATGGTATTTCATGATATTGAATATATAGTAGCGGCGCTGCCCCTCAGGCACAGAAGCTTTAACCATTTCAAGCTTATTTTTCGAAAAAGCTATTGGGTCTATAGCAGTATGGTTTGTCCCCTCATCCATATAGTTTTCTTCCTCAATAGCCATATGGATCTCTACAACCATTATTTCAGGACTTTGAGTCTTTAGTGCCTCTATAATATAATGGTAGGTGATCCATAAGGGCTGCTGCTGCGTAGCAAAGACATATGAAGAAAGCCCAGTCTTTTCTTCGAATACATTTGGATCTACCGAGCAGTACATATGGCTTGAACCAAAGAATAAGACATCGAAGCTGTCTGGCTCTTCATTGAAAAAACCAGCAACTTTAGCTGTCATATTCCAGCGGCCTTCAATTTGCTTATGCATTAATATATTGCTGATGTTATGCAGTATTATGAAAAATATAATGATAAAGCATATGGTTGCTATACTGCGATTAAAAGTCTTCATATATATCCCTCGTTAAAACTGAAAATATATAAACTGGCTCTCGGTATACCCAGGTCCATATATCCCAAATATTATAATCACATAGATTAACCCAAGGCTTACAAGCCATCTAAATATTAAACCTTGACTAGCAAACCTTTCCCTTATGCCTATTCCGTGGTAGTGTGTAATATCTACAATTATCAAAATAACTATGGCAACAATTCCCGCCCAGAAGCTCTTTGGTGAAAGCCCTAAGGTATATAGGCTGCCATCCGTAAGCACCCAAGGATTCCATACTGATATCATCCTCGAAATAATACCTTTTGCTTCTGTAAAGCTCGATGCCCGGAAGAAAACCCAAGCAAAATTTGCAAGACAGAAAGTTATAAAAATCTGCCCCAATTTATAACTTCCAGCCTCTCTATTTATTCCAAGCTTGTCCGTAATAAATATTTTTAACGGTCTTGTAATCTGCCCTATCACCTGGAAAGCTCCGTGAAGGAATCCCCAGATGACGAAGTTCCAACTGGCACCATGCCATAATCCGCTTACTATAAACACTAGCATTACATTAAAGTACTTCCTTAGACTACCCTTGCGGTTTCCTCCCAAAGGTATATAAAGGTAGTCACGGAACCATGTAGATAATGATATATGCCAGCGACGCCAAAACTCAGCAATGCTTTTTGAGAAATAAGGTTGTTTGAAGTTATCCATTAGTTTATAGCCCATGACCTGAGCCGAGCCTATTGCAATAACTGAATATGAAGCAAAGTCACAATAGATCTGTACTCCAAAAAATAGGGTGGCAATAATTAGGGTAATGCCTTGGTAAGTTTGGTAATCGTTATAAACTGTATTGACTACGACAGCTACGCGGTCTGCTATTACAAGTTTCATAAAAAAACCCCACAACATTAAAAGCAGACCTGCTTTAACCCTCTCATAATCAAAATAATGCTTTCTGTTAATCTGAACTAGAAGATTCTTTGATCTTTCTATGGGTCCTGCTACAAGTTGCGGGAAAAAGGAAACAAAAAGGGCATAATTTAATAAATTCTTCTCAACATAGATGTCCCCTCTATATACATCCATTGTGTAAGAGAGAGCCTGGAAAGTGTAGAAGGAAATACCCACAGGAAGTATTACGTCAAATGCCGGACTAACCATTTCAATTCCGACAATGGCAAAAACACGATTGAGGTTTTCTATAAAAAAGTCAAAGTATTTAAAGAAGAATAGGATAGCTAGGTTAGAAGTCATCGAAAGGAAGACCCATAGCTTTTTTCTTATGGTATTCTCTTTACTTCTACCTATTAACAAACCGCTAATATATGTTATCACAGTCGAAATAGCGATTAGTATAGCATACTTAGGGTTCCAACTCATGTAAAAGTAATAGCTTGAAATAAGCAACCAAAGGTTTTTAAACCTTTGGGGAATTATAAAATATAGTATTGTTACAAAGGGGAAAAACAGCAAAAAGCTGAATGAGTTAAAAAGCATATCTATCCCTTTCAATAGTAATTTAATAGGAATATGATACCCTTTTTAGACAATACTGACAAGTATATTATATCTTGTCTAAATCCTTAGTTGCAGGCCCTGTTATCAAATTACCCTTATAATCAAACCTAGACCCATGGCAGGGACATTCCCATGTGAGTTCATCAGGGTTCCAAGCTAACTGACATCCCATATGCTTACATCTGGTATCTACAATATATAGTTTTCCCTCTTCATCTCTATAGGCTCCGATTTTTTCTCCCTCATATTCTACTATACCGCCCTGTCCCTTTTCTATCTCATGGAATGTATCTTCTGGTATGTCAAACACTTCTTTCAGTAAAGCCTTGCTTATAGTCTTCACATCATCCCAAAGATTTTTCACAGAAGCCGTAACATTAAACCTTTGAGGAGTATATATACTATCATCTTCATTGCCTAAATTAAAGAATTCATTAATTTCAGGATAAGGCGCTTTCTTAGCTATCATTGTAGATATAATAGCAGCCGATACCATGGAATGAGTCATGCCCCATTTGCGGAATCCCGTGGCCACATACCAGTTAGGATGACTACTAGCGTACCTTCCGATATAGGGTACTAGATCTATCGTAACGCAATCCTGGGCCGACCATGCATAATCCTCACTTGCACCAGGATACCATTTCTGTAAAGCTTGCCTTAATGAATCATAGCGACCTCCCTCTTGGTTTTCACCAGTTCTATGGGATTCTCCTCCAAAGATTAAGAAATCATTATGGTTTCTGAAAGTATAACCTTTTTGATCAATTCCAAGATAGGCTCCCTTTACATTCTGAGCTTGTGAAAATGCCATAAGGTATGCACGTTCTTGATGTAGACGGGCAAAATAGTAACCGGGCATATTTATAAAAGGGTAATGAGTCGCAAATACAACATGATTTGCCTTTAGATTCCCTTTCTCTGTAATAATTACACTGGTCCCATCATCATTATATTCCACATCTAAAGCTCTAGTATTTTCATATATTCTCAATCCACCGCTTATTGCTTTTAGAAACTTAAGGGGATGGAATCTCGCCTGATTATCAAACCTTAGTGCTGCCTTAGCACTAAATGGAAGACCCCATTCACCTTCTCTAATATTTTCTATAAATTCTGCTGGTAACTCTAAGCTCTTGGCAGCCTTGGCTTCTTCTCTAATCCTATCTACTTGTTCTTCGTTAATTGTAAATAGATAGGCCGGAGTATCTACAAGATCACAGTCAATATCCATCTCTTCTATCAATTTACGGTAGTTTTTTATAGCCCACTCATTAGCATTAGCATATTGCCTTGCTTTTTCGTAGCCAAAATCTTTTATTAACTTTTGATATATAATATCATGCTGGGAGGTAATTTTAGCCGTCGTATTTTGCGTGACACCGCTCCCAATTGCATTTGCTTCTATTACAATAGTCTCAACGCCCAGACTATTGAGCATATAGGCTGTTAGGATTCCTGCTAAGCCTGCTCCTATTACTACAACATCTGCCCCATTTATCTGTTGGTCGGCAATAGATTTTCGTCTTTCAATATCGCAGCTAGATCTCCATAATGATATTCTTGGCTGCCATTCATTTATCATTTTTATCACCTCGGATTTATTCTCCCCATTAAGTAAATTCTGATTCACAAATATAAAAAGAATTACATATACTAAAGGAACAGCTCGAAGGGAGGTTGATAGCATGCCTTTCGTTATTCCTCTATTAGTAGGCTATGCAGTTGGTACCTGCCACAGCTGTAGAAGCAATATATGTTGCTGTTGCCCAAGAGCTTGCTTATGTCGCAGGTTTTAGTATAAATTACGCCCATTCGTAGGAGTGGGCGTTTATTCTTAAGATCCAGAATATTGAAAATTATTATAATATAGTTTAGAATGTTTGTAGTTAATATAAGGAGATAAGCAGAATGGCTAAAAAAAGAAAACCAACAACCAAGAAAGCACAAACAAAATCAAGTCAAGTAGAGGCTGCAACCCCAGAAGGGACAAGCCTGAACGCTCCTGAAAAAACCTATTTCAGCGAGATACTTATTGCCTTTTTTACCGCATTTATAATCATTATTGTACGCATGCATAGTTATGAAAGGCCAATGCAACAGTTTTATTGGAGCGGTGGGGAATCACAATTATCAGATTTCTTCAGCTACTTTAAAATGGTCGCCATACTGGTATGCGGTATCCTCGCCTTATTAGTAATATTATACCGCATTACTACAGCCACACTTTATATTAAGAAGAGCTTTGCATATATACCTATGCTGATATATGCAATATTCGTAATACTTTCTTATGTATTCAGTGATTACAAAGAGTTTTCACTCTATGGATACAACGATAGGTTCGAAGGAACCTTAGTATTGCTATGCTATATGGTTATGCTCTTCTTCGTAATAAACTCTATCCATAACGAGCGAAGTGTAAAGTGGCTAATATATCCCCTTGGGGTAGCAAGTGCTCTTTTAGGCTTACTCGGTTTATCCCAGGGGCTTGGGCGCGACTTCTTCCAAACCGATATAGGCAAGAAGCTCATCACTCCTAGATACTTCTGGGAGCATATCGACAGCCTGAACTTCACTTTCCAAAACAAGGAAATCTATCAGACTGTATATAATATTAACTATGTATCCTTTTATTTAACCCTGCTCATACCCCTTTTCGGTATGCTATTTATCCGTGAAAAGAAGCTTGCCAAAAAGATCGTATGGGGCCTACTATTCGCCCTGCTTGTATATAATCTGATTGGTTCCAAGTCTAGCGGTGGTCTTGCAGGTATGTTTGTAGCCGTATTGATAGCTGTTATTGTACTAAATAGAAAATTACTTGATTGGAAGAAATCAGTCTTGATACTGATAGTAATTACAATAGCAATAGGGG
This sequence comes from Clostridiales bacterium, assembly GCA_012523915.1. Taxonomy (GTDB): domain Bacteria; phylum Bacillota; class Clostridia; order Peptostreptococcales; family Anaerovoracaceae; genus JAAYHT01. The sequence goes on along the minus strand of JAAYSU010000076.1, from coordinate 4,394 downwards.
GCATAACCTTTGACAGATGGTTTTCAGAATTGTCAGGTGCTTTTAACAGCATGATAACAACCAGCTCAGCTATGGAGGGTAAATCTGAAAAAGAAGGACCTGCTCCAGGTTCAGTCCGTCCACACATCGACTATTTCGAGACATTGGATGATGCTGTCCATTTAAGTCTAAACGGCGAAGAGCTTAGAATAAATATTACAAGACTGGATGATGGTACTGCAGAAGGTATTATCTTGAAAGACAAAGAAGATAATCCCTTACCCTTGAGACCAATCGAAGATAAGTCAACTTTCAGCATAGAAGATGAACGTTTTCGTCCATATGCAACTATTACCTATGCATCGAGTGAAGATCAATATTACGTTCTCGTAAACACTGTAAATATGCAGTGGGCCTTTGCTATTACAGATGATGGCATGTACTATTCAAACCAGCTTGGTAACCTTGTTAAGCTTGAGAAAATTCCTTCAATGGGTTGGGAAAATAATCAGGGCTTTGGTTCTGGGCGTGGCTATATTTGGTCTCGAACCCTACCAATGATTAAAGATACTATTCTTTTAGGCCATGGAGCTGATACTTACTGCATCTATTTCCCTCACAAGGACTATGCGGGCAAATACAATGCGGATTGGGAGATCAATAAAATTGTTGATAAACCCCACAATATGTATATGGGAATGGCGATAGGAACTGGTCTTATCTCAATGTTATCCTTGCTTGTGCTTTGGGCTATCTATATAATTCAAAGTATCAAACTTTATTTTCGAACTGAGTTTGATAGCTATATTTCCTTTGTAGGCGCAGGTATTTTCTTCGGAATCTGCGGTTTCCTTGTCGCAGGGCTTGTTAATGACAGTAGCGTATCTGTTATGCCTATGTTCTATGGACTTTTAGGTACTGGAATAGCAATCAATATGATGCTGAATTCAGAATACAAAAACGTTTAAGAGGAGCCTTTAATGGCTCCTCTACTTATCTTTGATATTATTCAATGTCAACTTTTATTATACTGTCTTCCTTTAAAACCTTAGGTACTGTTATACGCAGAATCCCATTATCTAATTTAGCCTTTACACCTTTCTGGTCAGCATCTGCTAGGTAAATACCCCTACACATCGAACAATAACGTCTTTCCTTGTGAATGTAATTCTTGTTTTCTTCGTCAATATTTTCTTCTCTGTCGATTGAAATAGTTAGTCTTCCTTCATTAAGCTCAACCTTGATTTCATCCTTGTCTACACCTGGGAGCTCCGCATCTATAACATATTCTTTTTCATTATCCTGTACGTCTATTTTAAATGTATCACGCTGTAAACTACGTCTTGGAGCCCAACCATCGCTAAAGAAATCATCCAGCATGTTATAGAAATCAGTGAAGCTATTGTTAATTAAATTTCTTCTGTTAAAAGGCACTAATCCTGCCATGGTATTCCTCCTTTCTCAAATTCACCAAATAATAACCTGTAATTTTATTAGCACTCTCCCTTGGTGAGTGCTAATATGTTATTACCCGATTAAATCTGAGCTTAAACAGAAAAAATAAAATTATTATATATTTTTTTCTTCTTCATTAACTTCTACAACAGGAGGTGCCTCTAATCTTGATTCTAATTCCTCAATTTTACTTTTCATAGTAGCATTTTCATCTTCCAGATTTGAAATTGTCCTCTTACTATTCTTTATTACAGAATTCAATTGTAAATGTTTGATAAGGCTTAACAGAGTTACAATTATGGCTCCAAAGATAGCCGATATGATTATTACCAATGCCTGAGATATTGAAACATGCCAAACAATAAAAGTAATATCAACTGCTGCCGCATTTTGAATAGCGAACAAGGCGACAACTAAAGCAAAAAATAGCGATAGTACAAATCTCCAACTCATAGCGATTGCCTCTCTTTCATTTGTTTATATATAATTATGAAATACTGCCAGTACACCTTCAGCAACCTTAACCCTTGCTTCATTATTAACTAAAACATTGGAAATCCCAATTGGATTGAAGGCCTCTAGTTCTACCTCTTTTAATGGATACTTGAATCCATCAAGACTTACACCCTTTGCATACTCCGATAATGCCAGTACCGATATGGTGTCGCCCACATCCCCTTTTATTATCAATCTGTCAATTATAATGTGTATAGTTAAAGATGGGGATTCAAATGTTATCTTTATACCTTTTTTTACGTAATCAACGGCGCTATATAAATTAGCTAGGGTGTGATCCAGTCTGTTGCCAATACCACCCCAAATAGTTATATCCTTGATACCCATATTCTGCATATGATATAGACTAAGTTGGGTGTCGGTGAAATCTTTTTCTCTGGGTACGGTAAGGATTTCTACATTTCTTTCTTTAAAGTAGCTTAAGTTCTCATCTGTAATAGAATCCATGTCACCTAATATTAAATCAGGTCTTATATTATATTTTCTTGCGTAATTTGCGCCACCGTCCCCACAGAGCACAAATTCGAAATTATGAGCTCGAGATTGATACCAACTGTCGTCACTATATTCACCGTTTATCATAATCAAGGACGTCATCTTTAGGCTTCCTTTGCAAATTCATCTGCCAATTTGCCAATAGCTGTTTCACGATTTCTGCTCCAGGAAATGATTCCTGACTTAGAAACTTCAATATTTTTCTTCTTGCAAAACTGCTTCATCTGTTCAAGGGCGCTCTTACCACCCATCCATTTGAAAGGTAAAAAATGCGTTACAAAACAATATGCTTGTTTATTACCCTCATTCAATTGATTTAAATATTCTTTGATGACTGGAGAAGCAGAAAATGCTCGAACTGGCGATCCAAATATTACTAGGTCATATTGCCCTATATCAGCTTTGTTTTTATCTTCCGCTATCCCTATTTGCTCCATATTCACTGCATGCCCTGCCTTTTCAAGTCTTTCTTGTATCTTTTTAGCTACCGAAAGTGTATTGCCGGTCTTAGAATAAAAAACTATACCTATATTCATAACCCTACCCTCCCGACTTGTTAGGAATATTATAACAAATAGATTATATTTCCGTCTACCGATATATATTGTGTATCGCTTGACATGCTTAAAGTCACGTGTATACTTCAAAATGTAAGGTGTATTTTCAATTAAGCAACAATGCTGAAGGTGTTTTGCATGGATAAGCAAAAATTAAAACATAATTTAATATTAGTCTCATTTGGCATCATATTATATCTTACTTTACTAAACATATCCCATGTTTTGGGGTCTATAAACTATATCTTAAATATTATATCCCCCGTGGTATACGGACTTATTATCGCATATATTTTGAATATACCTTACACTTGGCTTAAGGATAAAATATTAATCAAGCTTCACAATAGATGGGGACTGTCAACTACAGCCATATCCGTCTTGTCTTTAATTATTACATATGCTGTGCTTGTACTTGTATTAGTAATTTTAATATTGACGATTATACCTCAATTAATTGATAGCATTACACAATTAATACAAAATCTACCTTCCTATATTTCCTCACTTGAAATATTAGTAAATAATTTGATTGATAAATATGACTTAGAAAATCATATACCTGGTCTTCCACAAATCGATAATCTATGGAATGATTTTAAAAAACAAGCCAGTGGTATATTAACTAGTCAAATGCCTAATATCGCGAATTACATCGTCAACTTAACTACCGAGTTTCTAACCTGGGCTCTGGGTTTAATAATCTCAGTATATTTTCTATGGGGAAAGGAAATGCTGGTTCGGCAGATGAAAAGCCTATTAACTGCTTTTACCCCTAGAAAAATCTCTAACCGCATGCTTGAAGTGGCTTCCCTTTCAAACTATATATTCAACCGATTTATTACGGGCAATCTGATAGATGCACTAATAATCGGTATCCTTTGCTTTATAGGGTGCAGTATTTTAAGAATGCCTTTTGCACTCCTTGTCAGTGTTATCATAGGTGTTACAAATATTATTCCTATATTCGGTCCCTTCATAGGCGCCATACCTAGCGCTTTCATAATTCTTATCGTTGATCCGATTAAAGCTCTCTTTTTCATCATCTTTATCTTTGCACTTCAACAGGCTGACGGCAACATCATAAAGCCTCATATTTTTGGAACTACGATTGGCCTTCCAAGTATCTGGGTATTATTATCAATTGTAATAGGCGGACGCCTATTAGGTGTAGTCGGCATGATCATTGGAGTACCAGCATTTGCCCTGATTTATTCTTTGCTGCGCGAAGAAACAAATAAAAAACTGAAGAATAAGTAACACTATTATTAATAGATAATAATAAATGTATAGTAAACTTTCAAAACAAAGTGTATAATATTGTCGAATTATATAATAGACAGTATTATTTTGGAGGATAAATATGACTTTTTCTATGTTATTTCTGTTGCT
>JAAYSU010000075.1 GCA_012523915.1 Clostridiales bacterium | reverse complement strand
CTGGAGTCATTAGATATTATCGAAAAAAGTATTAGGACTTACGAGAAATTCTCGAAAATACCTACTACTTATGGCAATACTAATAAAGAACGGATATTAAAAGATTATAGCGAGATTGATTATAGTATTTTAGAGAATGCGCTAATAAGTGCTAATAGGAGATGATAATTATGAGATTAGAAATCGGTAAAATCCCTATCCATGATGTACAGTTTGATTCGACTTCAAGAATCGAAGGCAACATCCTATATTTAAATCAAGAAGAGTTAAAAGCACATCTTATGGTAGATGAAAACATTAAGAGCATTACAGTTGAGATTGCTAGGCCAGGAGACAGCACAAGAATCATTCCTGTTAAAGATGTTATTGAGCCAAGAGTGAAAGTCTCAGGCAGGGGAGAGCTTTTCCCAGGAACACTTTCCAAAGTGGAAACTGTTGGTGAAGGTAGGACAAACGTGTTAAAGGGAACTGCTGTCGTAACCACGGGAAAGATTGTGGGCTTTCAAGAGGGCATTATTGATATGAGCGGACCTGGGGCAGAATATACTCCATTCTCTAAGTTGGTCAATGTAGTAGTGGTTTGTGAGCCAATAGAAGGGATAGATCAGTATACTCATGAAAGAACATTAAGGATTGCAGGTTTAAAAGCTGCAGCCTACCTTGGTAATTTGGCTAAGGATATAGTAGCAGAAGAGGTTGAAACCTATGAGACTTATTCGGTAAAAGAAGGTATCGAAAAGTTCCCGAATCTGCCAAGAGTAGCTTATGTTTTAATGCTTCAAACCCAGGGGCTCCTACATGATACCTATGTATACGGTGTTGACATGAAACAATCTCTTACCACCATTATTTATCCTACAGAGCTGATGGATGGGGCAATAGTAAGCGGAAACTGTGTTTCTGCTTGTGATAAGAATACTACCTACCATCATTTAAACAATCCTGTTGTGGAGGATCTTTTCAAAAAGCATGGTAAGGAATTAAATTTTGTCGGAGTGGTTATAACAAATGAGAATGTCTATTTAGAAGACAAGGAAAGATCCTCTGACTGGGCGGCGAAGCTGGTAGATTTCCTAGCCGTTGACGGTGTAATCATATCTCAGGAAGGGTTTGGTAATCCAGATACAGACTTGATAATGAACTGTAAAAAGATTGAGGCAAAGGGGATAAAAACTGTTATCATCACTGATGAATATGCGGGAAGGGACGGAGCCTCCCAATCACTGGCCGATGCTGATGCAAGTGCTGATGCAGTGGTAACAGCTGGAAATGCCAACATGGTTATTGAACTTCCTCCGATGGAAAAGGTTATAGGACATAAGGAAGTTGCAGATGTTATTGCCGGTGGTTTCTCAGGCAGTTTGAAAGCTGACGGTTCGATAACTGCCGAATTGCAGGTAATAGTAGGTGCCACCAATGAGCTTGGATACAACAAGCTTTCAGCTAGATAGGAGGTATGAACATGTCGAAAATTAGAGTTGTACATTATATCAACCAATTCTTTGGCCAAATTGGAGGTGAAGAAAAGGCTGACCATAAACCCGAAGCAAGAGAGGGTTTAGTCGGACCCGGCATGGCATTCCAAGCTAGCTTTAAAGACAAAGCTGAGATTGTTGGCACTGTTATATGCGGAGATTCTTACTTCAATGAAAACATAGAAGCGGCAACCGAAGAGCTATTAAAGATGATCGAAGAATTTAAGCCTGACCTATTCATTGCAGGGCCTGCATTTAATGCGGGAAGATATGGTATGGCTTGCGGTTCGATAGCTGCTTCAGTTAAAGAAAAATTAGGTATTCCCGTGCTGACAGGCATGTATAAAGAAAATCCTGGAGCTGATTCCTTTAAATCTAAAGTATATATAGTTTCGACAAGAGATTCTGCTGCAGGGATGAGGGACGCTATTAAGTTAATGGCGCCGTTAGCTCTTAAATTAGCATTGGGAGAGCCTATCGGTACAGCTGATGAAGAGGGATATATTCCAACAGGAATAAGAGTAAACCTCTTTGAAGAGAAGCGCGGTTCTGAGCGTGCTGTAGAAATGCTTTTAAAGAAGCTAAAGGGAGAAGAATATACTACTGAGTTTCCTATGCCTGATTTTGATAGGGTAGAACCTAGCCCTGCTGTCAAAGATATTACCAAGGCAAAGATTGCCTTAGTGACATCAGGTGGTATAGTGCCAAAAGGAAACCCCGACCGTATAGAGTCTTCCAGCGCATCTAAATATGCTAAGTATGACATTGAAGGGGTGGAGGATTTAACAGCAGAAGAATATGAAACTGCACACGGTGGATATGATCCCGTCTATGCTAATCAGGATGCGGACAGGGTGCTGCCTGTTGATGTCTTAAGAGAATATGAGAAGGAAGGGAAAATTGGTAAGCTGCATAGATACTTTTATACCACAACTGGTAATGGTACTTCAGTTGCAAATTCAAAGAAATTTGCAATATCCATAGCAAAAGATCTAGTTGCCGATGGTGTAGATGCAGTAATCCTGACTTCGACGTGAGGAACTTGTACGCGTTGCGGTGCAACGATGGTTAAGGAAATTGAAAGAGCAGGAATTCCTGTAGTTCATATTTGTACAGTGGTACCTATTTCCCAAACAGTTGGTGCTAATAGAATTGTGCCGGCTGTAGCTATTCCACATCCGCTAGGTGAACCATCCCAGCCAGCTCAAAAGGAGAAGGAAATAAGAAGAAAACTGATAGACAAAGCCTTAGAAGCATTAGCTACTGAAATAAGTGAGCAGACGGTGTTCGAATAATAAATGGAGGTTGAGAATGAGCAAGATATATGATGTGGTTATTATAGGTGCCGGACCGGCAGGACTTTCTGCAGGATTATATGCAGGAAGAGCACATTTGGATACTTTGATAATTGAAAAGATTAAAGAAGGCGGACAAATAGGACAGACTTCTGAAATAGAGAATTATCCAGGTTGCTTAGAAGGTGAAACTGGCCCCTCTCTAGTTGAGCGAATGGCAAAACAAGCTAAAAGCTTTGGCGCTGAAATAGTTTATGATACAGTTGATTCAGTCAATCTAGATGGGGGTATTAAGGAGATAAAATGCAATTCAAAGACATACCAAGCTAAAACCGTGATAATTGCGGCGGGAGCATATCCCGCCGTTCTGGGATGCCCTGGAGAAAGGGAATTCATAGGAAAAGGGATATCATTTTGCGCGACTTGCGACGGAGCATTTTTCCACGGATTAGATATCTATGTGGTGGGCGGCGGTGACTCTGCAGTTGATGAAGCTTTATTCCTAACTAAGTATGGAAAAAAAGTCACGATAATTCACAGAAGAGATGAATTAAGGGCATCTAAGAATCTTCAACAGAAGGCTTTTGACAATGAGAAAATCGAATTCATGTGGGATACTGTTGTTAAGGAATTCAAAGGCGAAGGAATACTCTCATCAATAGTAGTTGAAAATGTGAAAACCGGTGAAGTTAGAGAGATCAAAGCTGATGAAGATGACGAGATCCTAGGTGCATTTGTGTTTATAGGTTATATACCGCAATCT
>JAAYSU010000074.1 GCA_012523915.1 Clostridiales bacterium | reverse complement strand
GATGAAAAAGGCAATATTTGGAGCCTGACATGGAATGATACAAAAAATGATAGTACAATAACTGCAACTGTTGATTGGCTTGGCAATCTTATAAGCTATTTTAAATATGAGTATAAAGGTGAAACAGGACTAGGAAATGTATCAAGAGAAGAGGCTAAAAAGAATGCTGAACAATTTTTAAATAAAGTAATTCCAGCATTAGCAAAAGATATGAAAGAGATAAGTTTTGACAGGAATTATTCAAGCGGTAATACTCATAACTTCCTATTTAGACTCTTTGTTAATGACATTCCCGTGTCTTTTGTAAATACTTCGGTAAATGTAGATAAATACACAGGGGAAGTAATATCTTATAGCGGTTTTCAAATGGGATTAGAGAAACCAGAATTTCCTTCATTAGATGACAATCTTATTGATTTAGATGTCGCTAAACAAGCATATTTAGATGAAATTGGTGTCTCACTAAAGTATTACTCACACTATGATTATCAGAATAGACAACTAAATATTTATCCAGCATATAGACTTGACTACACCAATAAAGTAATTGATGCAAAGACCGGCAAAGCTATAAATTTGTATAGAGAAGATTTTGCAAGAACTAGCGAAGACGCTGCTGCTGGCGGAATGGGTAGCTCAGAACTTTCTAAGCAAGAACTTGAAGCGATTGAAAAACTAGAGGGTTTACTAACTCAAAAAGAAGCAGCAGATAAGATAATCTCTCAAGTACCTTTTATTACAAAATCAATGCAGATAGTAGGCGCCTCATTATATCAGGATATGATAGACAAAAATCTATTTATATGGAGCTTAAATTTTGATGATGGTGTTTATGGGTCAGTGAATGCAAAGACCGGGGAATTATTGAATTTTAGCTATTATGAAAGTTTAGATAAAGGAAATCGCAAGCTTTCTAAAGAAAGGGCTAAAGATATTGCTGAGACATTTTTGCGTAAAGTAGCGGCAGAGAAATTTGCTGAGTCAAAATATGCGGAAGAAGAACCAGAATACATTATTTATCCGGAAAATAATGAAATAACCAGATATACTTTCAGATATAACAGGCAAGTAAACGGGATTGATTTTGTAGACAACGGGCTTTATGTTACAGTTAACCTCAAGACAGGCAACATTAACTATTATTATAACAGATGGTATAGTAATGCCGAATTCCCAAGCATAGATAAAGTAATCACCGAAAAAGAGATCATGGATATTATGGCAAACGACGGGGTTTACGCTCTTAGATATGCAAAAACGGAGAATGGCGATGTTGGGCTGGTATATGACTTTGAAGCAGCATATAAAGGAGCGATATATAACCCCTTTAATGGCGAGAGGATAAACTATGATGGCAAACCCTATAGAAGCGTTATAAGACCGGCTTACACTGATATAGAAGGGCATTGGAGCAAGGATATTGTGCTAGAGTTAGTTGATAACGGATATTTTCTTGAAGGAGACAGATTTAACCCTGATCAAAATATTACTCAGCTAAACTTTTTCCGTTATCTATATACACCAGAATCAAGATACTATGACGACGAAGGGCTATATCGTATGCTTGAAAATATGGGAATCATTAAAGAAGGCGAAAAAGCACCTGAAAGAGCTTTAATGAGGGAAGAGGCTGCCAAATTTGCAATAAGATATCTGGGCTTAGATCTGGCGGCCAAGAATTCGGAGATATTTGTTAATAAGTTTAAGGATCACATTTCAGATGAATATAAAGGTTATATAGCTTTGTGCTATGGTTTAGATATCATGAAAGGTGATGAAAAAGGAAACTTTAACGGTAAGAAAGTATTAACAAATGCAGAAGCTGCAGTGACGATATATAATATGCTTAAAGTTAAATAGTTTACCAATAAATAACTTAAGTAAAACCTTAAAGAAACTGTTTTTTAACAGTTTCTTTTCTGTTAGTATGATTGTTTCTTCACGGATGACATATATATATGTAGAAATTCTTTGCATTTAGTAAATAATTATGTTATTATATATCGAACTTCATTAGGAGGGCCGTGAATGAAACTAGGAATTGATATCGGATCAACAACTGTAAAATTGTTGCTTCTTAATAATAAAAATGAAATTCTATTTAAAAGTTATGCAAGACATATGTCCAATGTTTTTGAAAAATTCTCAGAGATGGTAGAGGATCTTTACAATCGTTTTAGCAACCTTGACTGTTCTGTCGTAATAACAGGTTCAGGTGGTCTTGCATTGTCTAAAATGTTAGATATCCCTTTTGAACAAGAAGTGGTGTCTTGTAGCAAGGCAGTTGAAGAATTTATACCCGAAACAGATGTTGCAATAGAATTAGGTGGAGAAGACGCCAAGATAACATTCTACGGCGCAACTATTGAACAAAGGATGAACGGAACTTGTGCTGGTGGTACAGGTGCATTTATTGACCAGATGGCAATACTATTATCAACTGATGCAGCTGGGCTAAATGAAAGCGCAAAAAACTATAATTTGATATATCCAATAGCAGCCCGTTGCGGGGTTTTCGCTAAGACCGATATTCAACCATTAATCAATGAAGGTGCAAGGATCGAAGACCTATCCGCTTCTATTTTCCAGGCTGTAGTAAACCAGACAATAAGCGGACTAGCATGTGGCAGACCAATAAGAGGAAATGTTGCTTTCTTAGGAGGGCCTCTATCATTTTTGTCCGAGTTGAGAAAAAGGTTTGTTGAAACACTTTCACTTACGGAAGATCAAATAATTTTCCCCCAAGATGCCGAATACTTTGTTGCATTAGGGGCAGCTATGTTATCCGAAAAGCACGAAAAAAGATGTATAAAATCAATATTAGAAAAGCTCGGAGGAATAGATAATAATGAATTGACTGTAACTGACTACTTACCTCCTCTTTTCAATGATGAGATCGAATACAATGAATTTATAGATAGACATAATAAAGCAAGGGTAAATAAAAAGGATTTAAAAGATGCTCAAGGTGCTTTGTTCCTTGGAATCGATGCTGGCTCTACAACAACCAAAGCTGCATTGATTGATAAGGACAATAATTTACTATATTCATTTTATAAAAGTAACGAAGGTAAGCCCTTAGACGTTACTTTGGAGATGTTAACCGAGTTATATGAAAAAATCCCTAATGGCGCATATATTTCGAAATCAACCGTTACAGGGTATGGAGAAGGATTGATTCAAGCGGCATTTAACGTTGATATTGGTGAAATTGAGACTATGGCACACTATAAGGCTGCTGAGGCCTTCTTGCCGGGCGTTGACTTCATCCTAGATATCGGCGGTCAGGATATGAAGTGTATGAAGATTAAGGATGGGGCAATTTACAACATAATGCTGAATGAAGCATGCTCCTCAGGCTGCGGATCATTTATTGAAACATATGCTAAGTCTGTGGATATGAGTCTTGATGATTTTGCTAAAGAAGCACTTTATGCAGAATATCCGGTAGATTTAGGTACCAGATGTACCGTCTTTATGAATTCTAAAGTAAAACAGGCTCAGAAGGAAGGAGCAAGCATAGGAGATATTTCAGCCGGACTTTCTTATTCTGTTGTAAAAAATGCTTTATATAAGGTAATAAAACTTAGAAATCCTGAAGAAGCTGGAGAAAAAGTTGTAGTACAAGGTGGCACTTTTATAAACAATGCAGTATTAAGAAGTATAGAGAAAATAGTGGGCAGAGAAGTAATCCGCCCTGATATTTCCGGAATTATGGGTGCATATGGAGCAGCTTTGATAGCAAAGGAGAACTATGTAGAAGGCGAAAAATCCTCAGTACTTACACCTGAAGATTTAGACTCATTTGATGTAAAAAGCTCAAATTCCAGATGTAAGCGTTGTGAAAACAATTGCCTATTAACCATTAACCGGTTTACTAATGGTGCTCGCTTTATCACTGGTAATAGATGCGAAAAAGGAGAAGGGAAGGTTAAATCAGAGAATAGTTTACCAAACCTATATGAATACAAATATAAGAGACTATTTTCATATCAACCTTTGGAAAATGCTCCAAAAGGTGAAATAGGTATACCAAGAATCTTAAATATGCATGAAAACTATCCTTTCTGGTTTACATTTTTTACAGAGCTTGGTTTTAAAGTTGTTTTATCACCAGCATCCTCTAAGAGTATATATGAATTAGGAATGGAGACAATTTCGTCTGATACAGTATGCTATCCTGCGAAGATAGCTCACGGTCATGTTAAATGGTTAGTTGACCATGGTATTAAATTCATATTTAGTCCAAACATTAACTATGAGCTTCAGGAAGATGAGACAGCTCCAAATCACTATAATTGCCCTATCGTAGCTACTTATGCTGAAGTGATAGCAGGCAATATGAGTGACATATTTGAGAAGAATAAGGTTAACTTTTATCATGATTTTTTACCATATGATAATGATAAAAGACTTATTAACCGTCTTCATGATCTATTATCAGAGTTTTCAATTTCAAAGAGGGAAGTTAAAAAAGCTGTTAGGAAAGCTAGACAAGAAGACGCCGTTTTTAAAAAGGAAATAAGGGAAAAGGGCGAAGAAACCCTTCAAATGATTAATGAAAAAGGACTAAGAGGAATTGTCCTTGCAGGAAGACCATATCATTTGGATCCTGAGATAAATCACGGTATAGACCAGTTAATTAGTTCCTTTGGGTTAGCTGTACTTACTGAGGACTCAATATGCCATTTGACTGAACTAGAAAGACCTATTCGTGTCTTGGACCAGTGGATGTACCATTCAAGACTATATAAAGCTGCAAAACTAGTCAGTAAATATGACAATCTAGAACTTGTGCAGTTAAACTCTTTTGGATGCGGTCTTGATGCTGTTACAATTGAACAGGTAGAAGAGATATTAAAAGACAGCAATAAACTTTATACAGTATTGAAGATTGATGAAGGTTCAAACCTAGGTGCTGCCAAGATTAGAATTCGTTCACTCAAAGCGGCTATGCGAGAGCGTGAAAAAAATGAAATTAAACCAGTAGAATATGAAGGTTCATTTTCAAGGGTAGTATTTACTGAAGAAATGGGCAAGGAGTATACATTACTAATTCCGCAGATGTCTCCTATACATTTTCAGTTTATAGAAGTTGCATTAAATCATGCAGGCTATAAAGCATTATTATTGCCTTCTGTCGATCAGAATGCGGTGGATGAAGGTTTAAAGTATATAAATAACGATGCTTGCTATCCTACAATAGTTACCTTGGGCCAGATTATTAGTGAATTAAAATCAGGTAAGCACGACTTAAACAAAACTGCTGTGTTTATGTCGCAAACGGGAGGCCAATGCAGAGCAAGCAACTATATATCCTTATTACGTAAGGCCCTTGTAGACCTTAATATGGAGCAAGTTCCTGTCGTTTCATTCAGCTTAAGTCGTGGTTTAGAGACCAATCCTGGATTTACATATACATGGGACTTAATTAAACGAGGAGGTATAGCGGCGCTATATGGAGACGTACTTATGCGGATTCTGTACGCAACAAGACCTTATGAAGTGGAAAAAGGATCTGCAAATGCTCTAGCTGAAAAGTGGACACAAATAGCGATAGAGAATATAAGAAATGGTAGTTTAAAGGAATGTAATAAAAATATTAAGCAGATGATAGATGAATTTGATAGCTTACCTATACTCGACATCAAAAAGCCAAAGGTCGGTGTTGTAGGAGAAATTCTTGTAAAATATCATCCTATGGCAAATAACTATATTGTAGATATTATTGAGAGCGAAGGTGGAGAAGCCGTAGTCTTAGACTTGTTTGACTTTATCCTATATGGAATGTACAGCAAGAAATATAACTATGAAATGCTTTCAGGAAGCTTCTCTGCAATGGTAAGGAATATGCTTGGGGTATTGGTGATCGAATGGTTTAGGTCGGGTGCTAGAAAGGCCTTGAATAATAGTAAGCGTTTCCATGGCCCTGCCCTAATAAGCGAAGTTGCAAAGAAGGCAGAAAAAGTTGCTTCACTAGGACATCAATGTGGTGAAGGCTGGCTATTAACTGGAGAAATGGTAGAGTTAATAGATAGCGGAGTCAAAAATATAGTTTGTCTTCAGCCTTTTGCCTGTCTACCAAACCATGTGACGGGCAAGGGTATGATAAAACCCATACGAGACTATAATCCAATGGCCAATATAGCTGCTATTGACTATGACCCTGGTGCAAGCAATGTAAATCAATTAAACCGTATAAAATTGATGATGGCAACAGCTCACAAAAATTTAGAAGAAGAACATCCTCCACCGAAAGAAATTACTAAAAGTTAATTCTTGATAGTAATTATAGGAGGAATCTATATGGGTAGACATGGAACTATTGCGGGAAGAAAAGCCGCTCAAGATGCAAAGAGATCACAGTTGTTTACAAAATACGCCAGGGCAATTACCGTAGCTGCAAGATCAGGTGGAGATCCTGAATATAATATAGCTTTAAAGCATGCGATAGACAAAGCCAAAAGCATCAACATGCCTAATGAGAATATTAAAAGGGCAATACAAAAAGGAACAGGAGAACTTGCAGGAGAAACTTACGAGTCTAGCAGCTTTGAAGGATATGGCCCAGGTGGAGTAGCCGTTATTGTAGAAATATTGACGGATAATAGAAATCGTACCACATCGAATGTTAAACATGCATTTGATAAATATAATGGCAATCTGGGTGTTCCAGGCTGCGTTACATACATGTTTGAGAGAAAGGGAATAATCTTAATTGAAAAAACTGATGCAGTTGATGAAGATTCCTTATTCGAAGTAGCGCTGGAAAATGGGGCTGATGATATCATTATTCACGATGATAGCTACGAGATTCAGACAGAACCGCAAAATTTCAACGAAATAGATGAAGCACTAAAGAAGAGTGGATATATTCCTGTAGAATCAGATGTAGAATTTGTGCCTTCCATAGAAGCCACACCTGATGAAGAGCATATAGATAACTTAAAGAAAATGATTGATATGCTAGAAAATGATGATGATGTACAAAAGGTCTATCATAACAGCGCTATAGATTTGACCGAATAAATTATAATAATATAAACCTCCGATTAAATAGGAGGTTTTTTCATCACAGTATGTTATAATCCAAGGAGAAAAAAATGAAAGTGCTTGATCAGATATTAAAATTTCGATCTGACAGGGATTGGGAACAGTTTCATAAGCCAAAGGACCTAGCGATTTCATTAGCAATTGAAGCTTCTGAACTCTTAGAGTGTTTTCAATGGAAAACGGATGATGAGGTAAATGCCCTAATTAATGGGGAAAATAGGAAAAAAATTGAAGAAGAAGTTGCCGATGTAGCTATGTATTTGTATCTTTTATGCCATGATCTTAATATTGATATAGAAGAAACTGTCAAAGAAAAAATCGAAATAAATAACAAGAAATATCCTATATCAAAATCTAAGGGTAATGCTAAAAAATATACTGAGTTATAAAGAGATGAATTACGTTTATATTTTACAATGCAATGATGGTAGCTTGTATACTGGTTGGACAACAGATTTAGATCGTAGAATAGAGGAGCATAACTCGGGCAAGGGCTCAAAGTATACCCGCGGCAGGTTGCCGGTAAAATTGGTGCATTATGAGGTATTTGATAATAAAAGTGAAGCAATGAAAAGAGAATACAAAATAAAGAAATTGTCTCATCTTGATAAAGTAAAGCTTATAAGGCATCAAATTATTTAAATTGTCTTTTCCAAATATTTAACTATTCAATTTACTTTAATATGTGTTATAATATAGCCAAAAGATAAAAACAAAATGTACCATAAGAATAAAAATGAAATATCGAATAAGGACAAAGAAACTAATCATAATAATTAATAAGATCCTGAGGTGATCGTTAAGGTTTAATAATTTAACCTACATTTAGTTCACGGGATATCGGGGTTTTCGTAGCCTATGTCAAGCCTCCTAAGAGTGGACGACAGAAGCAGAAACAGATAACCCACCTATCGATAGGATAGGTTGTGAATTATAAACCTGACGACACATTCGGGATTTTTCTATATGGTAATTTGTTGTATTCATAAACTTATATGTTATAATTATTTCATTATTTGTATACAATTCGATAAGGTTATCCTGGGAGGATAAGTATGAAGAGTACTAATTTTTTTAAGCAATTAGCCCTGCTAATTTTTTGTATCTTATTTCTATCTGCTTGCAGTAGTGAGCCTGTAATGCAAATAAAAGCATCAACCAACGACAGAATTGTAATCGCTACCCCTCAGGATTTTGACTCTTTAGACCCACACCTCTCCAAAAGCACCGATACACAATCAATACTATTTAATATTTTTCAAGGCTTAGTAATGCCATCTCAAAACGGGAGCATAGTTCCTGCCTTAGCAGAGAGTTGGAAGATAAGCAGTG
>JAAYSU010000073.1 GCA_012523915.1 Clostridiales bacterium | reverse complement strand
AATTGGAAGTACAGCATTCTTAGCACCTTTTAATTGATGTTCACCTTCTAACGATTTATTGCCAATAATGTGATAACTATCCAACCATTGACACCTCCGCCAAGGGATTTCTTCCCCCTCTATAAAGTCATATTATGCTTCCCTGGCAGAAAACGTGCTTCATATCCCTAAATGGTCGTATATCACATCAACCCCATCGCTTTTACCTATTGATGAGCTGGCATCAGCCATTCTATTTAAGGCCTCTCTATTATTCATTAGACGCAATATTGTCGCTTCAAGTTTCTCCGGAGTGAGGTTTTTCTCTTCAATTAGAACAGCACCTCCTTTATCTGCAACAACCTTTGCGTTAAAAAACTGGTGATTTCCTGTAACATTAGGTGAAGGTATTAGAATGGAAGGTCGTCCAGATGCGGTAATCTCCGACACAGTTAAGGCTCCTGCCCTACTTATAATCAAATCAGATGCAAAATAGTATTCATGAATGTTATCTAAATATGGAAATATATGAATATTGTTACCAAGATCAATATTTCTTTTAGCTAAATTATCGGCTATATTATTGTAGTAGTATTTACCTGTAACAAAATAGAGTTTGAAGTTCGGAGCTTTATACAAAGATGCTATAAGCTCTTCCATTACACTATTAATCTTTTTGGCACCCAAACTTCCACCAAAACATAAGACAACAAAATCCTTAGAACTTAATCCTAATTCCTTCCTATAATCTTTGAAGCCTGCCAAAAGAAAACTTCTACGAATTGGATTACCACTGTAAACAAGCTTTGAAGACTCCTTAAAATATTTAGCCGTCTCTTCAAAGCTAATAAAAACTTTTTCTACGTACTTTTCTAAAAACTTATTGGTTATTCCTGGAATAGCATTTTGCTCATGTATAAATGCTTTTACACCACATTTATAAGCTTCTCTGATGACAGGAGCGCAGACATAACCTCCAGTGCCGATGACAATATCAGGATTGAATTCTTCTATAATTTTCTTTGCTTCGATGCTACCTTTTATGAAATCCCTTATGGTAAATATGTTTTTATGTATTTTTTTTCTGTTGAACCCACTAGCAGAAATAAAACGAATATCATAACCGTATTTAGGAACAATGTCTTTTTCCATTCCTCTTTTTGTTCCTACAAACAGAATCTCAGCAGACCGATTCTTTCTTTTAATCTTGTCTGCAATTGCTATAGCCGGATAAATATGACCTCCGGTTCCTCCTCCTGATATTATAACTCTCATCCATATCTCCTGTTTACATAATATTTTCTTATGTTAATTTGCGGAATGTCGCGATATGTTCAATAATATACCGAACGAGCCCATAAACAACATCAATGCATTACCACCATAGCTTATAAAGGGTAGTGTTATCCCTGTTGGCGGCATCGATGATGTAACAACAGCTATATTAAGTATAACCTGAACGGCCAGCATAATAGTTATTCCTGCTGCTATCAGCGTCCCAAACATATCGGGTGCATTTAACGCTATATGGCATCCTCTCCAGATCAATACAATATAGCAGATTATTAAAACTAAACAGCCTATAAATCCTAATTCTTCACCTATTATTGAAAAGATAAAGTCATTTTGAGGCTCAGGCAGATAGAGTGTTTTCTGTATACTCTTTCCTAAACCTACTCCAAATAATCCTCCTGATCCTAAGGCAAGCAATGATTGTATAACTTGCCAGCCAGTATCTAATGGGTCTTCAAAAGGATCTAAGAAGCTCGTTATTCTCTTCATCCAATAGCCGTCTTCGTCCATAAAGACCAAAGCAGTTATTCCCATGCCTCCTAAAAATCCTATACCTATCAAATAGAAAATATTTAAGCCTGCAACAAACATCATGCCTATAATAATTGCACAAATCGTAATTGCCGTTGAAAGATTGGGCTGCTTTATAATTAGGACGAAATATATACCACATAGCATTAAAAGTGGCAGCACCCCTCTAAAGAATGAACGTATCCTCTTAGGATCTTTGGAAAGGAACCATGCCACAAACAATATTGCACATATCTTTGCTATCTCTCCCGGCATCAGGGTAAAGCTACCAACACCAATCCATCTGGTTGCAAAATTTCTAGTAACACCTAGGGGTGTAAATAGCAAAACTAATAAAACTATGCTTAACAACAATAAATATGGAGCAAGCTTATTGTATATACGGTAATCCAATAGTGAAGCAACAAGCATTACAAAGCCACCAAGTATTGCCCATTTAATATTATCTTTTAAATAAGCATATGGATCTCCGGTCTCGCTAATGGAACTGTAATAGCTTGCACTGAAAACCATTATAACACCAAATACAACCAATCCGAGAACGAGAATAATTAGTAGGAAGTCCCCTGACTTCATGCGGGTTTTCTTTTTTCTTGCCATTCAAATCTCCAACTTTTATTATTTCTCTAAATTTTTAACGCAGCTCTTAAAATGTTCACCTCTTTGTTCAAAATCAGTGTACATATCCCAGCTTGCACAGGCAGGTGATAGAAGCACTGTATCGCCGGGTTCGGCAACTCTAATGCTTTCTCTCACACATTCCTCCATATTTTTGGCTATTACAATATTGGTGAATCCTTTCTTTTCAGCAGCTTCTTTAATTTTCATAGCAGTCTTACCTAATAATATTAAAGCTCTGCCCTTTTTAATAAAAATATCTATAAGTTCATCGAACGAAGATCCCTTATCAAACCCTCCGGCAATTAAAACAATCTTGTCTTCGATAGCTTCTATAGCTTTAATTGAAGCATCGGGATTGGTCCCCTTAGAGTCATTAACAAACCTTACTCCGTTTACCTCTCCACACAGCTCAAGTCTATGCTCTACACCTTTAAAACTCATCAGAGTTTTTTCAATTATTTCCGGAGAAATCCCGGCAAAAAAAGCTATTCCGGTCGCTGCTAAAGCATTTTCTAAGTTGTGACCTCCAGGAATTGTTATATTCTCTACTTTGCTGATATCATGGATTTTACCTGCCTTGTCTTTAACAACAATAGTGTCATCTTTTACAAACACTCCAAAATCTAAAGTATTAGTCCTGCTGAAAGGTACAATTGTAGCCTTACAACTGTCCTTCAAATTATAACTCTCTTTATCATCGTAGTTGATTATAAGAAAATCAGTCTCATTTTGATTTTGATATATTAAAGACTTAGCCCTAGCATAATTCTCCAAAGTTTGGTGACGATCCATATGATCAGGCGTTATATTTAAAATCGCAGATATCTTCGGATGGAAAGTCTTTGTGGTCTCAAGTTGGAAACTGCTAATTTCTGTAATCATCCAAGTATCAGGAGTGGCGGAAATAGCTTTTTTTGTTACAGCGACACCTACATTGCCAACAACTTCAGTCTTTCTTCCCGCAGCTTTGAATATTTCGCCAGCTAATACTGTAGTTGTTGTCTTTCCGTTGGTACCTGTAATCGCTACATAATTACCCTTGCCCATCCTCCAGGCAAGTTCTACCTCTCCGATTACTTCAACTCCAGCTTTTAATGCATTCTGTACAATATCTATTTCTAGCGGGACACCTGGACTGACAACTAAAAGATCAAATATTGCCATATCTTTTGGTTCTTCACCAAAAAAACATTTAACATCCTTATTTAAGAAAAAATTTACCATATTGGGCTTTAGATCGTTTAATTTTTTCTTATCATAAACTGATACTTTAGCGCCCTGGGATAATAATGCTTCTGTTGCTGCAATTCCAGATTTACCCAGCCCAACGACTAAGATATTACTGTTTTTTACAATCATATTTCTACCTCTTATCTAATTTATTGCAAAGAGACTGATTACACACAGCACCAAAGTTGCAAGCCAGAACATAGCAACTACCTTGGTCTCCTTCCAGCCAGACAGCTCAAAATGGTGGTGTAAAGGAGACATCTTAAGCAATCTTTTTCCGCCGGTTTTCTTAAAATACCAAACTTGCAATATAACCGACAAAGCTTCTGCAAGATATACACCTCCTGCTATCGGTATAATCAGTTCAATATTCATGATTATAGCAGCGGTTGCTACCCCCCCGCCTAAAGCCATTGAACCGGTGTCTCCCATGAATACCTTTGCAGGGTGCTTATTGAAAACTAGAAACCCTAAACATGCTCCTGTAAGAGCACTGCAAAAAACAGCTGCCGATTCAAAATAAAAAGCATTTGCCACTAGTGCTAGGAATAGTGCAACAATCATGGTTACCCCTGAGGCCAATCCATCTAGTCCGTCTGTCAAATTAACGCTATTTGCCATAGCAACAACTACAAAAGCTACGAATGGTACATAAAATAATCCTAAATCTAAATATGCATTAACAAATGGTATAAAAATACTTGTTCCATAAACCGATACCTTTGACTGATATAAAGCTAGCCCTACTGCTATGAGTATTTGAAGAACCAACTTTTGTTTTGCCGTCAAACCCTGATTTCTTTTCATGCTAACTTTTACGAAATCGTCTAAAAAACCCAGTATCCCGAAGGCTACAAATGCTGTTAATATGATCATCATATCCGTATTAAGCTTAGCCGAAACCAGGGATGTAATCAGTACAGCAATTATTATAACTATTCCTCCCATAGTAGGAGTTCCTGACTTTATCATATGAGATTTAGGACCCTCTTCCCTTATACTTTGGCCGGCCTTAATCCTTCTAAGTATGGGAATGAATATCATAGTCCCTATTACTGTGATGACAAATGATACGATGACATGTGTTGCAATTTGAAAATAATCCATTGTAATTTCCTACTCATTAGATGTTTTTAGTTGTGTCACTATTTCATCCATAGCCATTCCACGCGACCCTTTAACAAGAACTACATCTCCTGTTCGGATCCACTGGGCTAAAACTCCTTTAAGCAATTCTTTAGAATCAAAGTGAATAGCTTTAGTTCCTTTAGTCCGGGCCGCTTCTGAAATGTACTTGGCATTTTTCCCTACTGATATTACCACATCAACCCCTTTATTGGAAGCATATTCACCTATTTGAGAGTGATATTCCTTTTCCTTATCCCCTAGCTCAAACATATCCCCTAATATAGCGATTTTACGTTCTCCTTGGATAGAAACTAATACGTTTATAGCCGCTCTCATAGAGTCTGGACTAGCATTATAAGTGTCATCAACTATCTTTATTCCTTGCTTTTCCTCAATATGCAATCTTTTCTCTGTAATCAGCAGCTTGGCCAATCCATTGGCGGACTTATCCATGTCTATACCCAGGCACATTCCCGCTGCTATAGCTAAAGATGCATTTAATGCGTTGTGTAGTCCTGGTGTACTTAACTTAAATACTTGTTTTTTATCTTTATGGCTCAATGTGAATTCAATACCATTTTCCCCTAAATCTTTAATGTCTGCTAACTTAAAATCTAAATTGTTATAGTCACGTCCAACCGTCACTATTTTAAATCTATCTTCACATACATTATCCCTAAGAAGTTTATCATCATAGTTGACAATTAATATATCTTTCTTTTTAAAGAAATCTGTTATCTCCATCTTTGCTTTAAAGATATTCTCCTGGCTGATCATATGCTCAATATGAGACAAGCCGATATTTGTGATAATACCTATATCGGGTTTAACAATCTCAACGAGCGTGTGTATTTCGCCCGGTCTATCCATTCCCATTTCAAAGATAACTGCTTCTGTATCTTCTTCTATATTAAATACTGATAATGGTAATCCTATATGGTTATTGAAATTACCTATGCTTCTCACAGTCTTGTACTTTTCAGACAGTATCCAATATAGCATTTCTTTGGTAGTTGTCTTGCCTGTGCTTCCGGTTACACCGACTTTATGAATATTAAATAAAGAGAGATAATATGAAGCTAAACTATGCAAAGCTTTAACAGTATCCTCCACTTTTATTATAGCTACACCTCTGTTTTTAGCTAATGCATTAATTGAGCCTGATTCTTTAGATATTATAAGTGCAGAGCAGCCTGCTTCTATTGCCTGGTCTAAAAAATCATGGCCATCATGTTTCTCTCCTTTTAAGGCAATAAACAACATATCCTTTTTCGATGTGCGTGAATCTGTAGACACCCCTTCTACCATAGATTCAGGATCACCGCTAATTAATTCGCCGGATGTCGCCTGTATTATTTCTCTTATTCTAATTCTTTTCATTAGATCCTCCAGTGTTCAGTCTCTATGAGCTCAAGAGCTGTTTCTTTATCGCTAAAATATGTTTTTGCGCCACCTATTATCTGGTAATTCTCATGACCTTTGCCAGCAATTACTATTAAGTCCCCTTTTTCATAAATGGACAGTGCTTTATTAATTGCCTTACGTCTATCCTCAATAACTTCATATTTACAAGTTGTTTCTTTCATACCTTGTTCTATGTCAAAAGCTATTTGCTTTTGGTCTTCTGTCCTTGGATTATCACTAGTTATTATACAATAGTCCGATAATTCTCCGGCTACTTTTCCCATTATTGGTCTTTTAGATCGATCTCTGTCGCCTCCACATCCAAATACACATATTAAGCGCCCTTTTACAATATCCTTGGCTGTTAGCAATATATTTCTCAAAGCATCGGGTGTATGGGCATAATCCACTATTACCGGAATATCCATTTTGTTTTCTACTAGCTCAAAACGTCCGGGAACTCCTTTGAGTTTTGCTAAACCTTTTTGTATCGAAGAAAATTTTATTCCTGCTGAATATAAGCATGCTGCTGTTACTAGTGCGTTATATAAAGAAAAAACCCCGGGAGTATGTACTTCAAGCCTACCCAATAGATTGTTATTCTTATAAATATTTAACTTGGAGGTTTTTTCATTTTTATCTACTACCTCTCCGTAATAAACTGCTTTGTTATTACTTAATGAACATGTAATTATATCTATAGTTAATTCATTAGATAATTCATTATTAAGGCGTTCCCCGTATTTATCATCTATATTTATAATTGCCGCTTTTACAGTCTTGATAAACAATCTTTTTTTTGTCTGGTAATAATCTTCTATGTCCTTATGAAAATCCAAATGTTCCTGAGAAAGATTATTAAATATACTGTAGTCAAAAGCTATTCTTTCTACACGACCTAATTGTAAAGCATGTGATGACACTTCCATAACACAATAATTGATATCTTGATTCAACATCTCATTAAAAATTGCTTGTAGATCTAAGGATTCCGGAGTCGTACGGGTAGACTCATATTCTTTTTCACCAATCTTATATGAAATCGTACCAATTAGGCCACAAGGAATTCCTTCAGATTCTAAGCAGCTTTTTATCATATATGAAACTGTGGTTTTCCCATTTGTCCCCGTTATTCCAAAGATTTTCAGCTTATCTGCAGGATAACCGTAATAGTTTGCCGATATTGCCGACAAGGCTTCTCTCGTATTAGCCACCTGCAAAACAGGAATAGATGGCAATTCTAAATCTTTTTCAGCGATAATTACAGAAGCCCCTCTCAACATAGCATCCATTGCATAAATATGACCGTCAGTATTCTCTCCTGTCAAGCATACAAATATATTTCCATTGCTAATTTTTCTCGAATCATAATTAATCCCTGTAATTTCTATTTCTTCCCATTTTGTTGGACATTCAATCCCCGTTTTATGTAACAAAGCTTTAAGCTTCATATGCTTAAACGCCCCTCCTATTTCCAATATAGATATACGTTATTACCCTTCCTAATTTTTTCTCCTGCTTTTGGGTATTGATCAATGATAGTAAAATCTTGATCCGTATCTATTGTGGGCGATACCACATAAGTAAGCTCTGCTCCTCCAAGAATGCCAATAGCTTCACTGAAGTTTTCACCTGTAACATCAGGCACTTCAACCATTTGGCTTTCTAACTGATTTAACTCTTCTTCACTGTAACTTTTTTTAACATTCAAGTATCGTAAAGTTTCTTCTAAAATTGCCTTTACTCCGGGAGCAGCAGTCTGGCTTCCAAATTTTACACCTTGAGGAGAGTCAACTACAAGCAATATTGCAAGTCTCGGATCATCCATAGGTGCCATTCCTACAAAGGAGGAGTATGTATCGTCCACGTACACACCGCCCACAACTTTATTTGCAGTTCCTGTCTTTCCCCCTATACGGTATCCTGGTATTTTGGCAGTTCCCCCTCCACCTTCTGATACAACGGACTCCATAATTAGACACATCTCATCAGCGGTTTGCTTTGATACTACCTGCCTTACCTTTTTAGGTTCAAAACTTTCTATAACATTACCTTGCTCATCTAATAGGGCTTTTACCAGTCGCGGATGCATAAGCATGCCGTCGTTACCCAAGGATGATATTGCTGTAAGTAGGCTTATAGGCGTTACTGCAATTCCCTGCCCATAAGACATGGTAGCCAGACCTATAGGGCCTGCAGTTTCTTTATTCTGGAGAATGTTCCCCCCTTCTCCAGGGAAATCTATACCTGTCTTATGCATTAATCCAAATTTCTCTAGGTATTCATAGTACTTTTCAATTCCTAATCTTTGAGAAAGGTTAACAAACACAGGGTTGCACGAATTCTGCACTGCTTCAGTTAAATTTTGGACTCCATGGGGGTTATATGATCTCCAGCATGATAACTTTGTGCCTGCAATTACAATACTGCCTGTGCATGTGAAATGTTCTGTAAAGTCTGTCACCCTCTCTTCCAGAGCGATTGCAGTGGTTATAAGTTTAAAAGTTGAACCAGGTTCATAAGTATCGCTTACCATGGGATTACGCCACATTTCATTCCAGAAAATCAATTTCTCTTCATCAGATAATCCTTCTACATAATTAGCTTCTTCTTTATCTAATGGTGTCCTGGGATCATTTGGATCGAAATCAGGCGTCATTGCCATTGCAAGGATATCACCTGTTTTTGGATCCATTATTAGGCAAAATACCCTTTTGGCCTTTGTATTAGCCTGCACTTGTTTGATTGATTTTTCTACATAATGCTGTATTACTTCATCAATAGTCAGCATTATGCTTAGTCCGTCTTCTGCTTGATAGTACCTTTCAATTCCGTGGGACAAGCTGTCGCCCGCCACATCAGTATTTTTTATCCACCTTCCAGGCGTTCCCGCCAGGTATTTATCATATTTTAATTCGATACCAGAAAGCCCTCTGTTATCATCTGTAGTGCTTCCTAAGACATGGGCTGCAAAGGCCTTTAAAGGATATGATCTTTTAACATCTTCTGCAATTGAAATACCTTTGAGCCGAGCTTCTCTTATCCTATCGGCCTTTTCTTTATCGACGTATTTGGCAACCCTAACCAGAGATCTTTCCTGTGAGATAATTTCAAGTACCTTTTCGTAATCCATCTCTAGTATTTCTGCTAGCTGCCTGGCTGTATTTTCTTGTTTTTGGCGTCCTTCTTCTGCTGTTCTTGCAGATTTAACATCAGCAGGCCGTGCCCATATTGTATTTGTAATGGCACTAATAGCCAATTCCTTCTTATTTCTATCATATATTACACCACGCTTTGCAGGTATTGGGGTATCCATAGTCTGCTGTTCAACTGCAAGTCTTGCATATCTTTCACTAGCTACAACTTGAATCCACCCTACGCGGAAAATAAGAGCAGTACATACTAAACATATTATAAAGAATATAAATATTAATCTTTTTTTATTTCTATTTGTACTTGGTACCATAATACCGCCTCTTTAAATTTAAAATCCGGATAAAACTATTTTACCCTCATTCAGTTATCCGGATATTATACCATATGCAGTTATTCCTTTATATTGCTATATTTTACTACTTGGTTTCATGTTTTATGACTAAGATACCTGCCTTCATTTAATATAGGCTATTTGTTTTAAAGTCAAGGCAAAGTCCTGTGTTTTATTTCCCTTGCTTATGTATTTTATTTGTTCCATGCTGGGATATACCATGCCCAGTTGATTAATAGCATGTTCCTCAATTATTTTAATATTTGTAGCACCCTTTATTGCTGCATTTAAGTTTTGTATTTCGCCACGGACTTCTTCGCATTCTGCTATTATACCATTAATATTATATTTTACCTGAGCTGAATACGCTGCAGTCACTATTAAACATATGCATAGTAAACCTATAAATATAGTCAAGAGCATGAGTCTGGCCTTATCTTTTGCACTGAAGGTGCTACTCGATGGTTTTCTTTTTTGCTTTTTAGGCTCTACTTTCGGTGGTTTCATATCTAAACCATACTTTTGATAACTTGTTTGATATTCAAACCATTTTTCCGCTGCCATCATAATTCTTTACCTCTTTTCTATAAATCTGAGTTTAGCACTACGAGCTCTTGGGTTTTCTTTTAATTCCTGATCGCTTGGTTTAATTGGTTTACTGCAAACTTTTTTTACATCTGTTTTTTTATTACATATACATACAGGCAGTTCTTTGGGACAGGTGCAAGGATCTAACCTGCTATTAAAGGCTTCTTTTACTATTCGATCCTCAAGTGAATGAAAAGTAATTATAGATAGCCTGCCTCGACTATTTAATACGTCAATATAGTGATCGATTGATCTTGATAGCTGTCCTAATTCATCATTAATATATATGCGCAAGGCTTGAAAGGTTCTCTTTGCTGGATGTGGACCCTCACGTCTTGCTGAAGCAGGTATTGCCGCTTTTATAATATCTACTAGTTGATACGTACTCACTATAGGTTCCTTATTACGTTCTTTCACAATGAATTCGCTAATTCTAGCTGCCCAACGTTCCTCACCATATTTTTTTATTATCTCCGTCAGCTCATCTTTATCGAATTCATTGACTATAGTATGTGCGGTAAGTTCATCATCTTTATTCATCCGCATATCAAGCGGTCCCTCTTTCATATATGAGAAGCCTCGTTTAGGGTTGTCAAGTTGGAAAGAAGATACACCTAGATCCAACACTGCACCATCTATTCCGGATATATTTAATCCCCTTAATATCTCTTTTATGTTTTCATAATTACTATGGATAAAATATTTCTTGCAATTAAACTTTTCTAGATTTTTCTCAGCAGCATTTAAAGCGTCGCGGTCTCTGTCTATACATATTAAAATCCCCTTTTGACTTAAGTTTTTACAGATACCTGCTGCATGTCCACCCCCTCCAAGAGTGCCATCCACATAGATTCCTTCAGATTTTATATTCAAGCTTTCAATTGTCTCAGTAAATAGCACAGGTGTATGCCTGAAATCCATACCATACTCCTTTTAACCTATATGCCGAGTTCTGCCATCTTTTCAGCAATATCATCATAGCAAAGAGTTTCTGTACCATACTTATCCCATTCTTGCTTACTCCATACTTCAACCCGGCTCATAACCCCGATTATTACAACTTCCTTTTCTATTTTTCCATGACTTCTTAAGTTTTGTGGTATTGTAAGTCTCCCCTGTTTATCTATTTCACATTCAACTGCGCTTGAAAAAAAGTATCGAACAAATGCACGCGCATCTTTGCTGGCAACAGGAAGGTTTTTGAGCTTGTCCTCAAATTTCTTCCATTCTTCTAATGAATATATAAAAAGACAATTATCAAGCCCTTTTGTCATAATGAACCTGTAACCAAGTTCTTCTCTGAACTTCGAAGGGATAATTATCCTACTTTTCGCATCTATTGAGTGTTGGTATTCACCTATAAACATGGCAGTACTCCATACTCATTTACTATACCTCCACTATACTCCACTTCGAACCACTTTGCAACACTTTATTTTAAAATAATGGGCTGAATCTCCCATTTATTATTCAGATGTTTATGTCAATTATGTAGCATCTGCAATTATTCATCATATGATGTAAAGAAGCAGTATACCCTCATAATTACATATTAGGAGCCATATCGGTTCTCCTAATATATGTCAAAAAATATTTAGAGAGGTAATGAAAATGAGAAAAAACAGATGCAATTCTAATTTGTCAGAGATTTGCGGCACTAATATAGATACTGAAGGTATCTGCTTTAGTGATAGGGAGCCAAATTTAGTATATATAGATAAGGTTTTTTCCTTTAACAGAACATCCAGCTGTCCTTTGGTTTTCAATCTAAACACGGCATATGATTCCGATGATTTTATCATTACAATCGATACAAGGGATTGCGAGCGCAATTGCGAATGCGAGCCTTGCATCATAGATAAAAACTCAGTATTTAATATAGAAAATTCATATGCCGAAATAGAATACATTGAGACAAATCCTCCCGGAAATATAAGTCCTTCTCAAGTTTTGTTAGATGGCAAAACAGTTGATTCGGTCAGGTTTGAAAACGGTAGATATATAGTTGGAGCATCAAGCATAATTCCAAAGATACAAAGCAAGATATGTGAAGAAGAAGGTCTTCCAACTAAAGCCTTTTTCCTGTTAAGAAATGTATGTAATTGGGAATTTCGTGCGACCATCGTAATTGAAGGTACAGTAAATACCGGTGGAAGAACCTGTTGCTTCAGAGCTAAGATCAGAAATAATGAAAACGAGCCTCCAATTACTGTACCCAGTGGATGCTGCTCAAACTTCGCTATACCTGATCTTGCAATTCCCTGCCCTGTAAATGGGAATTCGCCAGAAATAACCTTCCGCTTTGGTGGTAAAATCAAACTTGTTAACCCCGAATTAAAAGTGAAGTGTGGTAGAAGAAGGCCTAATCAAAATGGCTGCCCTGAATTCATCAAGCCGGATTCAGAAGAATGCTCATTAACACTCAAAACTACAGTAGCTATTGAACCTACAGTCCATGTTCAAGTAGTAAGAAGGACTCTATTTGTAATAGATGCAAAAGAAGGAATAATGCCATGCGGACAACGTGAAGACAGCTCCGATTTCTGCGGAGTATCATCCAATGATCCTTGTAATAATATTCCGGGTTTTGGATTTAGAGGTTTTGAATCATGTGACAAACGATGCCACGACAGAGATGACGAACTAAGTCTAAGAGAACTATGTGATCTGTTCTGTGTTGATAGGAGAAAACGTGACGACTGTAATGGTGAGCGTCGTAGAGAAAGGAATCACAAACACCACCGTTGCGATGATGACTGTCGGGATGACAGAGTAGACAGGCGACATGATGATTGTTGCTGGCATGAAGATGATTTTGACGATGATTGCGATTTAGATCTAGATATATTTGGCTGCGACCATCACCGTAGAAGCTCTGATAAAAAATCAAGAACTCCATTCAATCGTAACGGATGTAATGGTTGTAGCTGGTAAAATGGCAAGGCGCAAGCCTTGCCTATTTCCATATATTACCCCCTCTTTTAACAAATTTTTTTATATCTTCTAAGGCATCCTAAATATTAAGTAGAAGAAAGCACTAAAATATCTAGTAATTTAGATCAATTCATAGTATAATGAATCGGTAAAAAATATTTTGTATTAATTTGCTTTGGAGGATTCAATGTTTCTGCCCACGCCAAATCCAATTGCTTTTACTCTGTTAGGCCTGGAGATTAGATGGTATGGTATATTCATAGCCATCGGAATTCTGCTTGGCCTTTATATTGGATATAAAAGAGCCCCCGGGCATGGTATCCCTCAAGAAAAGGTGATTGATCTTGCATTGATCGGAATACCTGCAGGAATTATAGGCGCCAGACTTTATTATGTCTTATTTAACTGGGATTACTATGCAAATGATTTTTATAAAATTATTGATGTGCGGTCCGGTGGTTTGGCCATACATGGGGGTCTGATTTTAGGATTATTGGCTGTGGCATTAGGCTGTCGCATATGGAACATCCAACCTCTTAGTATACTAGACCTGGCTGCCCCATCCATCGCCTTAGCTCAGTCTATAGGTAGATGGGGAAATTATTTCAATCAGGAAGCTTATGGTAGCCCTACAGATTTGCCATGGGCTATTGAGATAAATGGAAATATGGTTCATCCAACTTTTCTGTATGAATCTATTTGGTGTTTTATTATTTTCATATTCCTTATCATTGTTGATAGGCACTATTACTACAACGGAAGGATATTTCTACTGTACGGCATATTGTACTCCTTTGAGCGCTTCTTTGTAGAACATCTTCGAACAGATAGCTTAATGTGGGGAGATTTCAAAGTAGCACAAATAGTTAGTGCCCTAGTATTTATACTCTTCCTTGTTATCTACATTATCTTAGCGCGCAAACACAGCCGCAAAAATCGAATGTTTTATTGAATGAGGAGAAGAATATATGAAATTAGGTATAGTAGGCTTGCCTAATGTAGGCAAGAGTACTCTTTTTAATGCAATAACTAAGGCAGGGGCTGAAGCACAAAATTACCCTTTCTGCACTATTGAACCAAATATGGGTGTGGTAACCGTTCCTGATGAACGCTTGAAAGTACTTCAGCAGATGTTTAATTCAAAGAAAATTATTTATACAACAATTGATTTTTTTGATATAGCAGGTTTAGTAAAGGGAGCTTCAAAAGGCGAAGGACTAGGAAATAAATTTTTAGGACACATCCGTGAAGTCTCCGCTATTGTTCATGTAGTTAGATGTTTTGAAGATCCAAATGTTGTACATGTTGAAGGAAAGGTAGATCCTCTATCCGATATAGATACAATTAACTTAGAGTTAATTCTATCGGATTTAGAATTAATTGAAAGAAGAATACAAAGGACTAGTAAGGCATTAAAAGGGGATAAGAGTTTACAGTTTGAGTTGGATGTTTTAGAACGAATAAAAGATGAGCTAGAACATGGGAAGTCAGCAAGGATATTAGATTTAAACGATAATGAAACCAAATTTGTCAAGGCTCTTGACTTATTATCCTTTAAGCCTGTTATCTATGCAGCCAACGTCTCCGAAGATGATGTAACTGAAGATAATGAATATGTTAAGGCTGTAAAAAAATATGCTAGTGAAGAAGACTCTGAAGTGATTGTCCTCTGTGCGAAACTAGAAGCCGAGATGGCAGAGCTTGATGATGACGAAAGGGGTGCATTTTTAGAGGATTTAGGGATTAAAGAATCAGGCCTTGATAAATTAATAAAGGCCTCATACAATCTATTGGATCTTATCTCCTTTCTTACAGCTGGCGAATCTGAATCCCGTGCTTGGACTGTGAAACGAGGAACTAAAGCACCCCAAGCTGCTGGTAAAATACACTCCGACTTCGAAAGAGGCTTCATACGTGCAGAAACCATTGCATATGATAAGCTAATTGAAAGCGGAAGCTTTACAGCAGCAAAAGATAGGGGCCTAGTACGTTCTGAAGGTAAAGACTATATAGTTCAAGACGGCGACGTCATACACTTTTTATTCAATGTGTAGTTCACCTGCAAATATCAATCGAAGCTGATGCACCAATACGGCTTGCACCGGCTTCAATCATTTCTATAGCTTTTTTCCTGTCCCTAATTCCACCTGAAGCTTTAACCTTTAAGTCGTTTTTAACGATAGATTTCATCAGCATTACATGATGTAATGTCGCGCCACTAGTCGAAAATCCAGTTGAAGTCTTTACAAAATCAGCTTCTGCTTCTTTGGATATTTCACATGCCCTAACCACTTCTTCATCTGATAAAAGACAGGTTTCTAATATAACTTTTACAATTGCATTATGTTTTTTAGCTAGCTCTGTAACAGCTTTTATGTCATTAAACACATATTCGTATCGACCATCTTTTAGGGCTCCAATATGAATAACCATATCTATTTCATCTGTACCTTCTTTAAGGGCAACTTCAGCTTCTTTTGTTTTAACATCAGTATGTACAGCACCTAAAGGAAAGCCAACTACTGATGCAATTTTAATACCTGAACCCATAAGTTCTTTGTTTGCTAACGAAACATAACTGGAGTTTACGCAGACTGCGTAAAAATGATATTTTTTTGCTTCGGCACATAGTTTCCTGATATCGGATTCTCTGGCGTCAGGTTTAAGCATGGTGTGATCAATATATTCATTTAGGCTTTTAATCATTCTTTCACCCGTATATTAAAAACAGGAGAATTATTCCCCTGTCTTATTTTCTAAATTATTATTTCTCCAATGTCATTATTTGATAATCCTGCAGCATTTCCCTCATCTGTGTCCAGATGAATTTCTTTTTCATGTCCTTCACCTGATCTTACCAATACATTGTTGAAAACTACTCCTCTTTCTCCATCAAATTTTATGCTAACGATCTGCTTATCCTTAACTCCTGCTTCCTTAGCCTGATCTGGAGAAAGATGTACATGCCTTAAAGCTACAATGACTCCCTTTTCCAATTCAACCTCACCAGCAGGACCAACAAGTTTAATACCAGGTGTACCGTCAAGCTTACCTGATTCCCTTACTGGCGCATTAATTCCTACTAATCTGGCATCTGTCTTTGAAATCTCTACCTGGGTCTCTGGGCGAACTGGTCCTAAAACCCTAACGCCTTTAAGAGTTCCTTTTGGCCCAACTATATCTACTTTTTCTTCAGCAGCAAATTGCCCGGGCTGCTTTAAATCTTTTACCGGGGTCAACTCGTAACCTTCACCAAATAATTTTTCTAAATCAACTGCGCTTAAATGCAAATGTTTGTTGGATAGTCCAACAGGTACTTTATAAGACATTTTAATCCTCCCTTTACTCTTCTTCTAAGTAACTTATATATGGTAGGTTTCGATATCTTTCATCAAAATCGAGACCATATCCTACAATAAATTTGTTTTCTATAGTAAAGCCTACGTAATCAGCTTTTACATCTGCAGTTCTTCTTTCAGGTTTATCCAGCAATGTACATATCTTTAAACTTTTAGGTTTCCTTGCAAGCAAATATTCCTTAAGATATTTCAAAGTCAATCCGGTGTCAATAATATCTTCTACAATAAGAACGTTTTCTCCCTCTATATCGGAATCTAAATCCTTTAAAATTCTAACAACCCCTGTACTCTGGGTAGTGGCTCCATAACTCGATACCGCCATGAAATCAATCTTAGTATCGACATTTATTTCTCGGATTAAATCGCTTATAAATATTACGGCACCTTTTAGAACGCAGATAGCCACAATAGAATCATCTTTATAATCTCTAGATATCTCTTTGCCCAGCTCTGAAACTCTCTTTTGAATCTCTTCTTTACCTATCATTACATCTCCGAATACATAGTTTTTTCCCATATTACTGCTCCTTCTTATCTTCCGGATCTTCTTTGACCTCAAAGTCTACATCATTAATTATTTTCTTTCCTGCAAACTCTTTTTCAGGTTTTACATGTTGTTCTCCTAACCAATACTTATCCAATTCTTCCTTAAAGTAATTGATAATAAATCCCCAAATAACAAGATCGTCAATAATCCCAAATAAGAGTATAGGGGCTGGTATTAAATCTATTGGCGAAAGTAAATATAATAGTCCAAAAGCAATTACCAGTTTTTTTCTTATAGGAACCGACTTATCCCGCATAAATGACGGTATTGCCTTAATTCTTTTAACTAGCACGCGCCAAAAAATAAACCGCATGGCTATCCCTCCAAAAGCCGACCTAATTCCTCTAACAGTTCATCAGAACCGCTCTTCTTCAGTACTGAAACAGGTATTATTTTATCTTTATCCATTAAACCTAAGGCCTTACCTATCTCATCAAGGTTTTTCTTAAGTAGATTTTTGGAAACCTTATCGGCTTTAGTTGCAACTACCAATCCACCAAGATTATAATGACGTATCCAATCATACATCTGAACATCTTGGGCTGTTGGGGTATGCCTGCAGTCTACTAATAGTACTACCTTTATTAAATTCGGTCTGTTCATCAGGTAAGTATCAATCATATCTCCCCAGTTTCGACTTAAAGATTTTGATACCTTTGCAAAGCCATAGCCCGGTAAATCTACAATACGGAAACTACCATTAGCCTCATAGAAGTTAATGGTTCTAGTTTTTCCCGGGCTACTACTCACCCTAGCTAAATTACGTCTGTTTAATAAAAAGTTTATAAGTGATGACTTCCCGACATTTGAGCGTCCCACGAAAGCTATTTCTTTTTTTAAGTCATCTGGATATTGGCTTTTATCAACTGCTACAGCTATTAATTCAGATTCTTTTATGATCATCTATTTCACCAATGCTTCATCTAAAACCTGGTCTATTGAATCAACCAGTACGAAAGTCATTTTCTTTCTCACTACTGAAGGAATTTCTTGTAGATCGACTTCATTTTCTCTTGGTATCAATACTTTTTTTATACCAGCTCTATGGGCAGCTAAAACCTTCTCGCGGATTCCACCAACCGGCAATACTTTCCCCCGCAACGTAATTTCCCCTGTCATTGCAACATCTTTTCTTACAGGGATCTTTGATAAAGCGGATACTACCGAAGTACACATTGTAACGCCAGCTGAGGGTCCATCTTTTGGTGTGGCTCCTTCTGGTATATGGATATGCAAGTCACACTCTTTATAAAAATCAGCAGATATAGGTAGTGTGTCTACCCTTGAACGAATATAACTTATACCTGCTTTGGCGGACTCTTGCATTACCTCACCAAGTTGTCCGGTCAATACCAATTTACCGCTTCCTGGGAGCACTGTTGTTTCTATAGACAAAGTATCTCCCCCTACAAGGGTCCAGGCTAGACCGGTGGTCACACCAATTTCATTTTCTCCTTCTATTTTATCATAACGATAACGTTTCTTACCAAGAAATTTTTCCAAATTTGCTGCTGTAACATTTATTGATTGTTTTTCCTTTTCTGCGATTCTTCTAGCAGCTTTTCTGCAAATATTAGCAATTTCCCTTTCCAGGTTTCTTACACCCGATTCACGTGTGTAGTGATTGATAATAGCCCTGATCGCAGCTTCGGAAATCTTAAGGTTCTCTTCCTTTAGACCATGTTCCTTAATCTTCTTGGGAATTAAGTATTTTTTTGCTATTTGAACCTTGTCCTCTTCGGTATATCCCGTAACCTCAATAACTTCCATTCTGTCTAATAATGGTCTGGGGATAGTTTCCGTTGTATTTGCAGTAGTAATAAACATTACTTTAGAAAGATCAAAGGGGACCTCAAGGTAGTGATCAGTAAATTCTTTGTTCTGTTCAGGGTCTAACACTTCTAGCAGTGCAGATGCTGGATCACCTCTGAAATCCGTTCCGATTTTATCTACTTCATCAAATAGGAATACAGGATTCTTTGTCTTAGCTTCTTTTATTGCAGTTATAATACGTCCTGGTATCGCACCTATATAGGTCCTTCTATGACCTCTAATTTCAGCCTCATCTCTTACACCACCAAGGGACATCCTGACGAAATTTCTATTTAATGCCCTTGCTACAGATTTGGCTATAGAGGTTTTGCCGGTACCAGGTGGACCAACAAGACATAAGATAGGGCCTTTTAAGCTCTTAGAAAGCTGTATAACAGCTAGATACTCCAGTACTCTTTCTTTTACTTTCCCTAATCCATAATGGTCTTCGTTTAATATCGCTTCTGCTTTTTTAATATCTTTATTGTCTCTAGAATATTTATTCCATGGCAGCGAGAGAATCCATTCAACATAGGTTCTGATTACACCGCCCTCAGCTGATGAGGGTTGTATTTTTTTCAGACGCTTAATTTCTTTTTCAACTTTTTCAGTAATAGTTGGAGAAAGCTTTAACTTCTTTAGTTGGTCTAGCCATTCATAAATCTCGTCTTCAACATCTTCATCTACACCTAGTTCTTCTTGGATTACCCTAAGCTGCTCTTTTAAATAGTATTCACGTTGACTCTTATTTATCTGTGTCTTAACTTTTTTAGTTATGGTATTCTCTATTTGTAGAATTTCTATTTCTTTACTTATAATGGTGTTTGCTAATTCTAGCCTTTTTTCTACATCGAAAGCCTCCAGGATTTCCTGTTTTTCTTCTATCTTTATATCGAGATGAGAAGTTACAACGTCAGCAAGCCTACCCGGCTCTTCGATAGAAGCAACTGAAGGAAAGATATCCTGTGAAACTTTAGGATTAAAGTTTAAATATTCTTCAAAAGAGGTTAAAACAGACCTCATCAATGCTATTATATGTGGAGATAAAACTTCAAACTCTTCTTCTTTAATAGCAGTAACCCTGCATTTAAAATAGGGGACTTCAAAAATAAATTCTTCAATTCTTCCCCTGCTTACTCCCTCAACTAAAACTCTGATAGTATCGCCTGGGAGTCTAAGCATCTGCTTTATTTTAGCTATTGTTCCTATCTGATAAAAATCATCTCTAGTAGGAAGTTCAGTGTCCGGATTTTTCTGAGCAGATAAAAAAACTGTCTGGTTCATCATCATGGCCTTCTCCAGTGCACTGATAGATTTTTCCCTACCAATATCAAAATGTAAAACCATGTATGGGAAAATAGACAGACCACGAAGAGGAATCATAGGCATTATCTCTTCAATTTCATTATCCCGTAATGTATCTCTATCCTCGTTCATCTCTATTCCTCCTAAGCTTAAAACAGGCGGCTTTTAAGGCCGTCTGTTTTTATGATACGTTCTCTTCCTTCTTCTCTACCCTCTTGTTAGCATCTCTTAGTATCAGAGCTGGCCCGGATTTTAAGTCTACAGCGTTTTTAGTAATAATACATTTTCTAACATCATCCCTGGAAGGGATTTCATACATTATATCTGTCATAACATGTTCCATAATGCTTCTTAATCCTCTGGCTCCAGTCTTCCTTTCGATGGCTTTTTCAGCTACTCTTGCTATCGCATCTTCTTCTATTTCTAGCTCTACGCCGTCGATGAGGAATAACTTTTTATACTGCTTCAGGATAGCATTCTTGGGTTCTTTAATTATGCGTATTAAAGCATCCTTAGTTAGCTCTTCCAGTGTTACTATTACTGGTAGTCTTCCAATAAACTCCGGAATTAATCCGTATTTAAGCATGTCTTCAGCTTGAACCTGCTTTAGGATTGATTCAGTTTTGTCTTTTTTGGACTTAATATCTGAGTTAAAACCTATAGTCATTTCTCCAATACGCTTTTGTATAATCTTGTCCAAGCCGTCAAATGCTCCACCGCAGATAAACAATACATTTGTAGTGTCAAATTGTATAAAATCCTGATGAGGATGCTTACGCCCTCCTTGAGGAGGTACATTGGCTATTGATCCTTCTAAAATTTTGAGCAGGGCTTGTTGAACGCCTTCTCCACTTACATCCCTTGTAATAGAAGGGTTTTCAGACTTTCTTGTTATCTTGTCAATCTCGTCGACATATATTATGCCTCTTTGCGCTCTCTCTATATCATAATCTGCAGCCTGAATAAGCTTTAACAGGATATTTTCTACGTCTTCACCCACATATCCTGCTTCAGTTAATGTGGTGGCATCTGCAATTGCAAAAGGAACATTGAGTATCTTTGCTAGCGTCTGCGCAAGCAAGGTCTTACCTGAGCCTGTTGGCCCAATCATAACAATATTGCTCTTTTGAATTTCTACATCATCTTCGTCATCAAGCATATATTTATTCTTTTTGATTGCTCCAATTCTTTTATAATGGTTATAAACTGCTACTGCCAAAGCCTTTTTTGCATCTTCTTGACCTATTACATATTCAGATAATGCTTCGGCTATTTCCTTAGGCTTTGGAAGTGACAATGGACCAAAGAGTTCATTATGTTCATCATTCAGATCCGCGAACTCTTCATTTATAATATCCTGACAAAGCTCAATACATTCATCACAAATATAAACATTAGGCCCCGCAACAAGACGGCGCACTTGTTCTTGTGATTTACCACAGAATGAGCATTTCAGTTGTTTGGTTTCATCATATTTTCCCATAATACTCCCTTTCAATAGTTATTATAAAGCGTTTCTATTCTGTATTACTTTATCAATGATGCCATACTTTACCGCTTCATCGGCATCCATAAAGTTGTCACGGTCAGTATCTTGTCTGATACGTTCTAATGGTTGACCTGTCATTATACTTAATTGCTTATTTAATTTCTCTCTTGTTTTTATAATACGTTCTGCGTGTATACGCAAATCTTCTGCCTGGCCTTTCATTCCGCCTAATGGCTGATGTATCATAATCTCAGAATTAGGCAGGGCAAAGCGTTTACCCTTAGTTCCCGCTGCCAACAAGAATGCTGCCATACTAGCAGCCATTCCAATACAAATTGTTGATACATCAGGTTTAATATATTGCATTGTATCATATATTGCCATTCCAGCCGTAATTGACCCCCCTGGACTGTTTATATAGAAGTTAATATCCTTATCGGGATCTTCTGATTCTAGAAAAAGTAGCTGGGCAACTATCAAGCTTGCAGTGTGATCGTTTACTTCTTCTCCAAGAAAAATTATTCTATCTTTTAACAGCCTAGAATAGATATCATAAGCTCTCTCTCCACGACTAGTCTGTTCAACTACCATTGGTATTAATGACATTCGTAATCCCCTTTCAAACCCTCAACCTAGTTATTACTCAAATACTGCATTCTCAAACATGAAATTAATAGCTCTTCTATTGACTATATCTTGTGTGAGGTAAGCCATACCTTGTTCACCCATCATTTCTTTTAATTTTTCAGTCTCTAAATTATACATTTCAGCCATAGATTTTATTTCGTTTTCAATTTCTTCTTCTGATGCAGTAATGTTTTCTTTCTTAGCAACTGCCTCTACCAATAGTTTAGTTTTAATTTTCTTGTAGGCATCTTCTCGGAATTCTTCTCTTAATTCTTTAAAATCTTTTTGTAGGTATTCAACATACTTGTAGATATCTAAACCCTGCTGTCTTAAGTTTTGATCAAGCTCATATAACATTTCATCTATCTGCTTTTCAATCATTACATCAGGAATGTCAATATCGTTAGCTTCATATACCTTTTCTAATATTGAATTTTTTGCTTCATATTCAGATCTGTTCTTAGCAGTCTCTTCAAGCTTTTCACGAGTACTTTTTTTCAATTCTTCTAGTGTATCAAATTCACTGACATCCTTAGCAAACTCATCATCTATCTCGGGAAGCTCAGTCTCTTTGACTTCGTGTACTTTACATTTAAAGACAGCTTCCTTGCCTGCTAAGTCCTCAGCGTGATATTCTTCTGGGAAAGTAACTTTTACATCCTTTTCTTCTCCAGCTTTCACACCAATAAGTTGCTCTTCAAAACCAGGAATAAAGGTATTAGAACCGAGAGTTAGTGGCTGGCGTTCTGCTGTTCCACCCTCGAACTGCTCATCTCCAAGAAATCCAGCATAGTCTATTAGTACGGTGTCACCTTCCTTAGCTGGTCTATCTACTAGAACCATTCTGGAATTTCTCTTCTGTAAGGCCTCTAAATCCTTTTGTATATCTTCATCAGTAACGGTTGCGTCTACCTTTGGTACCTTAACACCTTTGTAATCTTTAACGTCAAATTCAGGCGCTACTGTAACATTAAATACCATCTCTATATCTTTTCCGGCTTTAATGTCTTCAAATCCGAATTTGGCTGTAGGCCTATCAATAGGATCTAAATTGAGCTCTTCTATTGCTTTTGGATAAGCTTCTGAAAATAGCTTTTCTATAGCATCTTCATAGAATACATCTTCTCCATATTTAGATTCGATTAATTTTCTGGGTGCTTTTCCTTTACGGAATCCATCTACGCTATATCTTCCTTTAGTTGCAAGATACGCTTCGTCTATAGCATTATCAAATTCTTCTGCAGTGAATTCTATTTTAAATTCTACCTCGTTTTTTTCCTTTTTTATAAAAGATGTTTTCATTATATCCTCCTGTATTCTATGTGAGTTTCACATCGTGACTGCGCATAACATTATACTGTTTTATACCCTTAAAGTAAAGTATTTAACTAAAAATGGTATAATGTCGCGCTATTAAATAAAGTTAATTATTTTCGTAATTTAAAAATTTAAGCCCTCTAGCGTACTTGCTCTCATTCAAGGGACTTAACTCGTATTTTTCGGCAAGGGTTTCTCCTATAGATTGAAGGTCCCCTTCTTCACCTGAGAATAATTCTATTTCCAGTTCACATATAGGCAGTGTTCCGTCGTTAGTAATGATTTCTCCAGTATCGATGGCTAATTCAACAATACTATTTTGGGTATCAACTCTAATTCTTCTTCTAATAAAATGCATTTCTAACAAGTTGTTAAGAACTTTGTCGCCAACCAGATCCATCATAATCTTCCCCTGCTCACTCTCCTTGAAAATATCAGGAGAGGGTTGTAAAAAGCAAGCAGGATCATCAACGGGAACATTGACTTCTTCCCTTATATGAAGGCCCTCTTCGCTTGACCCATTCCATTTTAAAGAAGCTATAATACGATTCCCTTCCATTCTTATACGAAATGCAATATCATTCTTAGATAAGATATGATCTTCCGTATCAAAATAAGCAGCTTTCATATAAACTGTCTCTTTGGAATCAACTTCACCTAGTTCTTCAAGGTAAGGATCTTCCCATATTTCCTCAGCTACTTGCTTATCTTTTATTGTGAATTTCAATTCAATTTCCATTATAAAACCTCGACTCTAATATCGATAATAGTTTTTCTCTTTTACACGTTTTTATATATTATCATCAATTTTTAGTATTTACAACCTAAAATTATGCTATTAACTTCTTATAAATCAAGTTTATAGTCTTCACCCTTTACCTTTCCAGCCTTCCTAAGAAATCTATCTATAATTATAGCTATGATTGCGGGCAAAACAAAGTGAAGCAAAATAATTGAAAAAAGTACGTCTATGCTAAAACCCATGGATTTGAAAGTACCTATCTGGCCGACCAATCCGGAAGTCCCCATGCCAGAACCTTCAGGAACATTGGACATCTTAAAAACTATTGTTGCCAAGGGCCCCAGTATCGCTGATGTTAAAGTCGGCGGCACTAATATCCACCAATTGTTCACTATATTTGATATCTGCAGCATCGAAGTTCCCAGACCCTGCGCAAATAAACCGCCAATCCCATTCTCTTTTAAACTTATTACCGCAAACCCTATCATCTGAGCAGAGCAGCCCACAGTGGCAGCTCCTCCTGCCAGGCCTGATAAACCAAGCATTATTGCCAGGGCTGCGCTCGAAATCGGAGCGGTAAGAACTAAACCCATTATAACAGAAACAATAATTCCCATAAGGAATGGATGCAATTCAGTCGCATGCATAATAACTGCTCCTAAACCTGTCATAAGAGCATGTACAACAGGGCCGATAGTTTTTGCTGCTATAAAACCTATTAACAATGTAACTGCTGGTGTTACGATTATATCTATTTTGGTTTCTTTTGATACAGCTTTACCAAATTCTGCACCGAAGACAGTAGCTATAAACGAACCTGCTGGCCCTCCAAAAGCAGCTCCTACGCTACCTGTAACTATGCATGAAAAAATTACTAAAGGAGGTGCTTTCAAACCAAAAGCTACCGCTGCTCCTATAGCAGCTCCCATTAATCCCATTGCCGCTTGTCCTGCTTCCATTAAAAGTAACGAAACGGCATTTTCCCCGAATAGGTTTATAGTCTGTTCTCCCAGAGTTTCGATAATAAGCCCTATAATCAAGGAGGAGAATAAACCGATTGCCATAGCTGACAGCGCTTCATTAATGTATCTATTTATTGTAAATTTAATATTTTTACGTTCTAAAAAGTTTTTAAAGCTACTCATTTATTACTTTCTCCCTTTTCTGAAATATATCTTTCTATTGTCACAACAACTTCATCTATATATGTATTTAGATTAGAATCAACTACTCCTACTACATGGATACCGCATCGATTTATCGGCAACAAAACCTTAAAAGCGCTACTGCTGCTGATAGCTGTTGCCATTGAAGGTGTCAATTCACCCAACATCGAATTAGCTGATAGGATTGCAATAACCCCACAAACAATGTCTACTTTATCCATATTATAAATAATTGCATTTTCTCCTGTTGCACCCATGTGGGCCCCTGCTTTGAGCATCTGGTCAGTTGCAAAAGAGTTTGTACCTAAGGCTAATATTTCTACATTATCAATATTAGCTTTCTTAATTCTATCTACTATTGCTTTTCCAATACCGCCGCCCTGACCATCAACTACTGCTATCCTCATCTTTCCCTCAGTTCCTTTATCTTTAATTTAGTGGTAACATCAATTCTGTTTGATTCTATAATCTTTTGAAGTGATTTACTATAGGTAAAACCATCAAGCTTATTGTTTTTTAGATAATCCATTGTGGGCTTCGGAAATACTACAAAGCATTTCGATACTGCCCAAGCTATAGCCATTCTGGCATAATATCCTTCATTATCTATATTGTCCAGGACTTTAAAAACCCTTTCGATATATTCTTCATCGATATAATAGTTTAATAGCATCACTACCGCAAATCGAACCTCGAATTCCGAATTTGAATAAAAATAATTCTCAATAAAATTCCAAACCCTTGTTTTGTTTCTCTTAGTAAATTTAAAACTCGAACAGAAACTATCGCATATTGACCAGTTATCAATTTGGGTAACAAAGCTAGAAACGTAGCCTAGAACTTCTTCTATGTCTGCCTTGCAATATCCTATTACCATACCTTTTAACATGAGTTCCTCGAAATAAGCAGTTCGGCAAGTTTCCAGGTATAATCTCCAATCATTTTTAGCGATTCCTTTAGCTATTTTACGAAGCTCTGTCAATCTAACGCCTATAATATTGTCAACGTTAGGAAGCAAACTAGACGCAAACTTTTGATACTCAGGATCTGATAGTTCAAATAACTTATCACCTATATCAGCGTACATTATCTCTCTCCAGCTGCAATAATTTCTCTTTTATATCTAGTCCCCCTCCATATCCAACTAGCCTACCAGTTGAGCCTATGACGCGATGGCATGGAATAATGATTGATATTGGATTTCTGTTGTTTGCCATTCCTACTGCTCTACAGGCTTTAGGGTTACCTATAGCTTCAGCAATCTGCTTATAGCTTCGGGTCTCTCCGTAAGGGATTGATTCCAAGGCCCTCCAAACTTTTTGCTGGAATTCTGTTCCTGATATAAATAAAGGCAGATCAAATTTAAAACGATTGCCCATGAAATATTCATTCAACTGTTTTGATGCTTCCCTTAGCAAGTCAGTTTCTTTCAGACCTTGGTTGTCAACCTGCTTCTTTCGTTTAAAAAATAGGTTTGTTATAGCATTTCCGTTTTCTGCAATCCCTATATCGCCTATAGCGGTTTTGTAATAATAAAGATTAACCATTCTTATACACATCCTTTGTCAAAGTAATATTATATTCCTATCTGTAAAATTTTACAATGATTTTTGAGTCAGGATAATTTCAATATTATAGCACAAACTAAAAATGCTACTTTTTAACAAGAGGAGGTTATTATGGCTATAAAAGTTTTAGAGAAAAAAGATGGTCGCGTA
Organism: Clostridiales bacterium; assembly: GCA_012523915.1. Classification (GTDB taxonomy): domain Bacteria; phylum Bacillota; class Clostridia; order Peptostreptococcales; family Anaerovoracaceae; genus JAAYHT01. The sequence goes on along the minus strand of JAAYSU010000073.1, from coordinate 4,815 downwards.
AGCTATCATGACTCAGTAGAAGAAATGCTGATTAGAATAAAAGAGGATGGACTGTCCAGTGTATTTTCTAGATGGGATAGCCAGGAAAAAATCAGGTGTAAATTCTGCCTTGAAGGACTTAGCTGTCAGCTTTGTACCCAAGGCCCATGCCGGATCAGTGATAAAGCAGGTGCAGATAAAGGGGTCTGTGGCATAGGGCCGGATGCCATGGCTATGAGAAATCTATTGATGAGGAATATAATGGGGGCTGCAACCTACGCCCATCATGCATATGAAGCATTTAGAACACTTAAAGCAACTGCTTTAGGAAAAACTCCATTCAAAATTACTGACAAAGATAAATTAAAATTCTTATGCGAGAAATTAGGAATAGACACTAACCAGGACATAAACAAGATGGCTGCCAAATTAGCCGATACACTTGACAGTGATATGAAGGCAAACCCTGATAAAGAAAGTATAATGGTGGAAGCCTTTGCCCCTAAGAAACGTATCCCCATATGGAGAGAATTAAATATTTACCCATCAGGAGTACAACATGAAGTAGAAAATAGTATTGCAAGCTGTTTGACAAACGTTGACGGTGATTATATTTCTTTAGCTAAAAAAGCGCTTAGATTAGGCCTCTCTACAATCTATACCGCACAAATAGGACTTGAGATGACGCAAGATATACTCTTTGGTACACCTATGCCGCACCAAGTAAATGTAGATCTAGGAATAATGGACTCTGATTATGTTAATATAGCGTTTAATGGCCATCAACCTTGGGTCGGAGTAGCAACACTGATGAAAGCTAAAATGCCAGAATATCAAGAAAAGGCAAAAAAAGCAGGAGCAAAGGGACTTCGAATTATAGGCTCTATTGAAACTGGTCAAGAACTGCTTCAAAGATTTGAAGTGGATGATATCTTTGTAGGCCTAATGGATAACTGGCTTTCCATAGAACCTTTTCTAGCAACAGGCACAGTCGATGCCCTTGTAATGGAAGAAAACTGTTCTCCTCCTGCTATCGATCAATATGCTGAAAAGTACCAGCTTGCACTTATAAGTGCAAGCACTATTATTGGAGTGCCGGGATGTGAACATGAAATACCCTATTATCCGGAAAAAGTTGACGAGATGGCGGATAAGTGTATTGATATAGCAATTGAAAACTTTAAAAAGAGGAAGGGTAACGTAAAACCTTTGGTGCCAAAAAGAATACAGAAAGCAATAGCAGGATTTTCTACTGAAGCAGTATTAAAAGCTATTGGCAATGATTTAGATGTTCTTGTAGATGTTATTGCTAAGGGAAATATTAAGGGCATCGTTGCACTTGTAAATTGCTCTTCTTTAAGAAATGGTCCGCAGGACTGGAATACTGTAAACCTAGCTTATGAACTGATAAATAAAGATATTCTCATAGTTTCTGCAGGATGTGGAAATCATGGTCTAGAAGTGGCAGGTATGTGTAATCTTGATGCAATCGAATTAGCAGGCCAAGGACTTAAATCTGTTTGCGAAAACTTAAGTATTCCTCCAGTGTTGAGTTTCGGTACTTGTACAGACACAGGTAGAATATCAATGCTTGTCACCGCACTTGCTGAACACCTTAATGTAGATATTAAAGATCTTCCAATAGCAGTTACAGCACCAGAATGGATGGAGCAAAAAGCTACAATTGACGGCATTTTTGCAGTGGCATATGGGGCATACACCCATCTGTCTCCAACACCTTTCATAACAGGTGCTCCAAAGTTGGTAAAGCTTTTAACCGAGGATGTTGAAGATTTGACAGGCGGTAAGATAGCACTAGGTGACGATCCAGTAGAAGTTGCAAATAATATCGAAGCTCATATTCTTTCAAAAAGAGAAAAAATGGGACTATAATAAAAGTAGGTAATTGTTTTTCAATTACCTACTATTTTTTCCTACTTCTTATCTGATTCTCTAATTTCTACCCTGCGAATTTTTCCGCTGATAGTTTTGGGAAGTTCTTCAACGAATTCTACTATCCTAGGGTATTTGTAAGGGGCTGTAACCTTTTTAACATGATCCTGAATTTCTTTTACCAGCTCATCGCTTCCTTTATAGTTTCTTGCCAATATTATAGTTGCTTTAACAAGCTGTCCCCGATCAGGATCAGGAACTGCAGTAACAGCACATTCTAATACTGCAGGATGTTCAAGAAGTGCGCTCTCTACTTCAAAAGGGCCTATTCTGTAACCCGAACTTTTTATGACATCATCTGCCCTTCCTACAAACCAATAATAACCGTCTTCATCCTTCCATGCCATATCGCCCGTATAATATATGTCATTAGACCAAGCCTTTTGAGTTAATTCCTCATTTCTATAGTATCCTAAAAACATGCCTACAGGCTTGCGTTTATCTGTGCGTACAACTATCTGTCCTTCTTCTCCTATTTCACAAGAATTACCGACCTCATCCAGTAAGTCAATATCATAAGTTGGAGCAGGCTTACCCATTGATCCCGGCCTTGGTTCCATTCCAACAAAGTTTCCTATCGTAACAGTCATTTCTGTCTGACCATATATCTCCATCAATTTAAGGCCGGTAGCCTTTAGGAATTGATAATAAACCTCGGGGTTTAATGGTTCTCCTGCAATTGAACAGTGTTTAAGGCTGCTTAAATCAAACTTTGAAAGATCCTCCTTAATGAAAAATCTGTATATGGTAGGAGGTGCGCAGAAGGTCGTAACCTTATACTTTACTATTACGTCAAGCAGTTCTTTGGGTACAAACTTGTCATAATCATAAACAAACACAGCGCTACCACAAATCCACTGACCGTATATCTTCCCCCATACCGCCTTTGCCCAGCCCGTATCTGCGACAGTTAGGTGCAGGCCGTCTTCTGTTACATTATGCCAATACTTCGCTGTAACAATATGACCTAAAGGATAGGAAAAGTCATGCTGAACCATTTTGGGCATGCCTGTAGTACCTGAAGTAAAGTATAGCAAACTAATATCATCCTTATTAGTTGCCTCATCTCCGACTGGTCTTTTAAACTCCTCCGGTGATTCTAAAATCCCTTTGTCTAAATCAATCCATCCTTCGAAATTACCACCTGTAACCACCTTATATTCTAAAGTCGGCGATTCTTTTTCTGCCACATCGATATGTTTTATTACATCATCTTCAGCAACTGCAACAATCATCTTTACATCGGCTGAATTATTTCTGTAAACTATATCTTTAGCTGTTAAGAGGTGTGTTGCAGGTATGCAGATTGCACCTAGCTTATGCAATGCCAAAAGGCAGAACCAAAACTCATAACGCCTTTTTAAGATAAGCATTACAGCGTCACCTTTTTTAATGCCTAGACTCTTAAAAAAGTTAGCAGTTTTATTGGTGTATCTTCTCATTTCCTCAAAGCTGAAAATTCTTTCATTTCCTTTGTCATCACACCAAACCATTGCGGTTTTATCAGGCCTTTCATCTGCTATTACATCTAAAACATCAAATGCAAAGTTAAAATCTTCTGGTACTATTAATTCAAAGTTGTTATAAAAATCTTCATAACTTTCAAATACAGTTCTTTTAACAAATTTGTCTAGTAAGCTCATAGAAATATCCTCTTTCTTATTAATATATTACAATTGCCAAAATCTTTGCCGGTTTATCATCAAGGGCAATCATAGCGTGTTTTAAGGTAGAGTCGAAATATAAAGAATCTCCTTCATTCAAAATCAGCTCATGATCGTCAATCAATATCTTTAACTTCCCTTCAATCATATAATTAAACTCTTGCCCAGGATGTGAGTTGAAGACGACCTTTTCATCCCCGGTTTTGGGATCCACTGTCACAAGGAAGGGTTCTCCTTTCTTGTTAATGAAATTATGTGCCAGGCTTAGATAGTGATACTGTTTAGTTCTTTCAACAACGACACCCTTCCCATTTCTGACTAACGCAAAATTGTGCAATTTGGGCTCATCACCTGTTAATATTGCTGTAAGCTCCACATTAAATTTCTTTGCCATATCATATAAAAAGCCGACTGGTATATCTATCTTACCGCTCTCATATTCTAAATAAAGTTCGACAGGCACATTTAACTCCTTGGCCATGCTTTCGGTAGAAATACCTGAAATCTCTCTCAGCTCTTTAATTCTGTCTGCAATGAGCTTAATCTGATCAACCATCTTTTACATCCTTTCTTATATAAATTAGCCTGCTATAACAAAAGTCGCTATAGCAGAATTCGTCATCATACCATTACTCTTCAGGTGCCCTTCTCCTGATAAGGTTATTACCTTCCTACCTGCTGAAATAATTTTAGCAGTAATTAAAAGGGAATCACCCTTTGGAACAGGTTTAAGATAATGAACAGTTATGTTGGATGTCAGTGCAGCCTTTCCTTCTGCAAAATAGTGTGCAAAAATACCGAGCACCTCATCAAAGGCTGTTGCAATCATCCCACCATGCATAACATTATTTGTATTCAGCTGCCAGTCCATAACTGGAAATTCCATTGTGATTGTTCCTGCTTCTGCATTGCAACCTACTAACTTGAGATTCAATTTTCCGTCTATTTTATTACTAGCCTTGGTAATATAATCTAGTATTTCTCTCACGCGTTTTTCTAATTTATCTTGTACCAAAAGTCTTTCCAGTCTACTCATCCAGTTTTCTCCTTAGCCATATTTCTTATATAAAAGAACATATATTGTTGCACGATGCCCTCATAACCTTTATATTTACCCAGGTCAAAGTCATTATCATAAACATCTTTCAGGACCCTTGAAATCCATAGATCTATAGGAAAAGCATCAATATGATGTAATCCGTATAAGGCCACGCAGTTT
>JAAYSU010000008.1 GCA_012523915.1 Clostridiales bacterium | reverse complement strand
CCATCTGAGGCAGGCCCCAGGTTCCAAGGCTTGTCAGAATCAACACTGCTATAAGGCTTATGGGATCAGGACCTAAAAATGATACATAGGCTCCATGTAAATCAGGAGTTGTTGTCGAAGGTATTTGAGATAGCTGTTGAATTGAACTCATTAATCCACCCTTAGAATTGATAACTACAAATATCACTGCAATAATACTTATGATCATTATTATCCCTTGGATTAGATCATTAAGCGCAACTGCAATATAGCCGCCTAAGACTACATAAATCCCTGTAAGTACAGCCATTAATATAATACAGTAGATTACATCTATGCCAAACGCCATTGAAAACAACTCAGAAAGACCTCTATAAACTGAAGCCGAATAAGGTACTAAAAATACAAATATTACAAATGATACCACCACTCTTATTACTTTGCTATCATATCTCTTAGCGAAGAAATCTGGCATGGTTGCAGAATCCAAGGATGTTGTCATCAGCCTTGTGCGTTTGCCCAAAATAACCCATGCTAAATAACTTCCTAATACAGCGTTGCCTATTCCGATCCATACAACAGAAAGACCAAAGCTCCAGCCAAATTGTCCTGCATATCCTACAAATACAACTGCTGAGAAATAGGAAGTCCCATAGGCAAATGCACTTACCCATGCCCCTACATTACGTCCACCAAGGACAAAGTCGTTAACATTTGTCGCATGTTTTCTGCAATATACCCCTACTCCTACCGTTACTGCAAAGAATAGAGCTAGCATTAGAATTTTAATTATCATTTAATTAAGTCCTCCTTTAGTCCAAAAGCGTAACTAGCAATAAAAAAATCCCGTCTTCTGATTCTTATCAGAGGACGAGATATTATATCCCGCGGTACCACCTCAATTTACGAAAGACTTGCGTCTATTCGCCTCTTCGAGTACGACGCAAATGCGTTTATACTCTAGCACTTTAACGGGTGCACACGTCCCAGCCTACTCGGCAAACCCCTTTTGGTGGGAAGCTCTTAGAATGTATTCAGGAAACTCTAGTACCTGCGCCTCTCACCAACCGGCTACTCTCTGTGGCTTTCAAGTATCCCTACTTCTTTCTAGTCATCGCTTTTTTAATTTTTTACATTATTGAGACTACTCTACCATCACACATAGTCCTTGTCAACTACTTTTTATTATTTTATTCTGTCTTTTAATTCCTTCAGATTTTCTTCAAAGGGAGGATATACTATCCCCTTTTCAGTTATGATTGCAGTTATATATTTAGCGTCTGTCACATCAAAGGCAGGATTATAGGTCTTTATCCCTTTAGGTGCCATTTCCTTTTCATACCACAAACCATATATCTCTTCACCCTTACGAAGTTCAATGGGAATATCTGATATTTCCACAGCGTTGAAGTCTATCGTAGATGTGGGTACGAACATGTAAAAGGGAATCCCATATTCTTTTGCAAGGATCGCAAGACCTGAGGTACCTATCTTGTTTGCACCATGTCCCTTTGATGTCATACGATCGCATCCGACCAATATAGCATCAATCCATCCGTTTTGCATAACAATAGAAGCCATGTTATCACAAATTAAAGTTACATCAATGCCTGCCTGAGAAAGTTCCCAGGCTGTGAGCCTTGCACCTTGTAATAGAGGTCTTGTTTCATCCGCAAATACCTTAAAGTTGTATCCCCGTTCATTTCCTAAATATAATGGAGATAATGCAGTACCATACTTTGCAGTTGCCAATGCTCCTGCATTGCAGTGGGTTAAAATGCCCATTCCAGGTTTTAGCAACGACAGTCCGTGTTCTCCCAACATCCTGCATGAATACTCATCTTCCTGCCTGATTAAATGAGCTTTCTTAAGAAGGGCTGATTTGATTACATCTATTGGCTCATTTTTATTGGCCAATACACACTTTTCCATTCTATCCAGAGCCCATGAAAGATTTACTGCAGTAGGCCTTGAAGAATTCAAGTAATCGCTCTTCTCCTTAAATTCATTATAAAAAGAATCAAAGTCCTTTGCATCACTATCCCTCGTGCATACATAGATACCGTATGCAGCTGCTACACCAATCGCCGGTGCACCTCTTACCTTCAGCAAATAAATTGCTTCCCAAACCTCTTCTTTTGTTTCTAAACTTAGCCATACTGTTTCATTTGGAAGTTTAGTCTGATCTAATATCAATAGTTTATCTTCTTCATATTTAATTGGTACAATGTTCATTTTATAAACCTCCAGTAAACTCAAAAAAGCCACCTACCAAACTTAAGTCGGATAGGTGGCATTAGCTATATATATTAGTTATTCTCCTAATCCATATCCATTTTTAACAAGGTAGTTCTTCAGCGTTTCTCTGGTTCCTGTAATATTTTTAGCATAACGTGTATTATAGGTTCCCCTGCTTACTGCACCTCCACCTTGGTTATAGGCACTTAATGCCAAAGTGTTATCATTATATCTTTCCAGGTGAGACGATATATATCTAGCTCCAAATTCTATATTTACGTGAGGATCAAATAGCTCACTTCTTGAGATACCATACCTCTCAGCTGTTCTTGGTATTATCTGCATCAATCCTACAGGGCCTGCTCCTCTACCTACTGCATCCGCTCTAAATGTGCTCTCTCTCTGAGCCATTGCTATTAACAGAAGTTCATCTACATCGTGTACATCGGCCTCATGCTTGAATAAGAATACAAGCATTAAAGCTCCACCAGGAGTTATATTTCTATTTCTAGACATTATATAGTCTGCTAACCCCTTGTTATATTCAGATTCCACTGCATCAAAATAGCTGTAAGCGGGTATCCCCTTCTCAGTACTGATGTATATTCCCGAATAGTTATCGTAGTAAACATCCCATCCAAAACAGCTATTGCCTGTCAACTCTCTAATGGGAAGATAGATTACATCATCGACCTTGAGAACGGGTTTGTCGGTTAAATCAAGAGGTTCTACAGCAAGCTCAGGTATTTTTACAAACCCGGCTTCCTCTCTAATCCGTTTCAATTGACCTGCAATGTCTAAATGTTTGGCTGACATCGAGACGCCCTGCAGCTTGACAGGTAATTTCGGAATATTATCTTTTTCCGCCATCATAAGTACTGAAATATTATTTAATACCATCGCGTTAGGATTTTCAAGATTGCTCTTCAATTCCTCTTCTGCGAGTTCAGTCCTTACAGGCTCCTTTTTTAATATCTTTAGTGTGCGGCTTTCCCAATCCATCTCCACGTCGAAACCGAGCAGGTCGCCCATTTCTTGCGTCAACGGGAGATAGGTTGTTCCATCATATAAAAATAATGGATATTCTAAATAGTAATTTGCAATTCTATTTCCATTGATATCGATGTTACGGTTTAAAAATTGTCCCTGTACTTCATCTTCAGCATATATTGTTATAGTTGAGGAAAGCAAGATTGCCAACGAAAGCCACACAGATACAAGCTTCTTTGCCATATCTTCTTTCTCTCCTTTCAAAAGATCACCTAAAAAAGGTATGTTGTAATTATACCACAAAATAACATTTTGTATACCTTTTAGCTGAATTCGTAATTTTCTGATATTAATAACGTTGAAATTCCAGGAAAAGCTCTATTGTATTCCTTTAATCCAAGCATTATAATTGAACTACTATGAGGTGATAAATTGATACATTTTAAGAATTTTATATATGGACTTATATTAGGAATTACCAATATTATTCCCGGAATAAGTGGGGGTACTATGGCGGTTATTTTAAATATATACGACGATATACTCTATGCCATCAGTTGGAAGAATTATAAAAAGAACTTACCATTTCTATGCCTTTTATGCATAGGTATTGTGGTTGGAATTTTGGGCTTCAGCCATACTGCAGCCTTCTTGCTCGAAAACTATGAAATGCAAGTTTACTATTGCTTTATAGGCTTGATTTTAGGAAGCATCCCACTTATATATAAAAAAGCCCGTCACGATAGGGTCAAGCCGCGCAACATAGTTATATTTTTTCTTGCCTTAGCCTTCATGATTATTTTAACATTGCTTAATAACGACATACCAACTATTAGTATGATAGAACCTAATGGAAGTTCAAGCATCATAATTTCAGGCCCTATTATCATGCTCTATCTTTGGTTGTTTGTTGTCAGTATAATCTCAACAATATGCATGATTCTGCCTGGAATAAGCGGTTCCTTGATAATGCTTCTTTTCGGTACCTATACAATAGTTATTGAAGCTGTATCTAATTTAAATATGCCAATCCTTACTCCGGTAATCTCAGGAATAATAGTAGGAGGAATTGTTGGGGTGAAATTTATTAAAAAACTTCTACGATTTCATCCCCAGGCATTATACTTCGCCATATTAGGATTAATTATTGGCTCACTTTTTTCTATCTATCCCGGATATCCTGCTGGCAGCCAGGGTATACTTTGTATAATCCTAATGATTATATTTGCAGCAATCTCTTACTTATTCTCACATAATAAATAAAGGGTGGGTTCACAACCCACCCTAGCTTTTATTCAGTATAGTTGTCAAAATAACCTTGGATGTAGATAAAAGGTGTACCCTTGTCTCCACTACCTGAAGTCAGATCACAAAGGGACCCAATCAGATCAGTTATTTTCCTCGGTGTTGTGCCTAAAGAACAATTACTATCTTTTGTACTTTCATCCTTCTTCTTTATATACTCCGTAATCGCATCTTCTAGCTCCTTGCCAGACAAATGAGCGAAGTCATTATCTGCCAGGTATTTTAGTTTGACTTCATTGGGCCTTCCTTCCAGACCATTAGTGTAACCCGGGGATACAACAGGATCTGCCAGCTCCCATATCTTTGTTGACGGATCCTTAAAGGCTCCATCACCATATACCATAACCTCTATCTTCTTTCCAGTCAGTACAAAAAGTTTCTTTTGAATACTATTTGCAAAGTCCATACAATTGTCAGGAAAGAGCTTAACTAAGTCTTCAGTAGCGGTATTTGAACCTAATAGCCCATATTTACTATTAAAACCGCTCCCAGCTACGCTCTCAGTCAAAAGATCATCTAAGCCTAATACATTCTCTGCACCAGCTTCCTTCAAAACGCATTTTGTACGTTTTCTGTTGTGAATATCACAGGCAAGTACATTTTGTGTAAAATCTAAAATTGTCTTCGGGTTATTGCTGAATATAATCTCAACCTCTGCACCTTCACCTTCTATAATTTCCTTATAGAAAGTTACGTAATCCATTCCT
>JAAYSU010000072.1 GCA_012523915.1 Clostridiales bacterium | reverse complement strand
TTTCCTTCAGATCTTCAAATCCTATCTGAACTGCATTGTAGCCGTCTGTCTCAACGGTCTTAAGCTGTGTTACCACCACCGGGCCTGCTTCGATTACGGTTACCGGTATGGCTTCTCCTGTTTCGGAAAAAATTTGTGTCATACCTATTTTTCTTCCTAAAATTGTTTTCATATCATATTCTCCCTTCTTACAGCGGATTGCATTTGCAATCATACTAAGATATTAAGGTTAAGTGCTGTATTTTATAATTTTATTTCAATATCTACCCCTGCTGGCATATCCAGCTTCATCAAAGAATCTATTGTCTTTGGGGTTGGGGATAGTATATCAATCAGTCTTTTATGGGTTCTCTGTTCGAACTGTTCCCTGCTATCCTTGTATTTATGAACCGCTCTTAATATTGTGACAACCTCTTTCTCTGTCGGAAGAGGGATAGGGCCAGATACTTCTGCTCCATTCTTCTTCGCGGTTTCAACAATTTTAGCTGCAGATTGATCCAATGTCTTATGATCATAAGCCTTCAATCTAATCCTGATTTTCTGTGTACTCATACTTAGTCCTCCTTATTAGGCCTGTATCACCAGGCAATTTCGTACATTTTCGCTATTCTTGTACGGGGAACTCGCATATACACCCTGCCGTGTGTTTCATAATCTTTTTTTTACAGAGTAAAATGCTGAATCCCCTCGTCCCCTTCTAGAGGGGGCAATTCTCAGTAGAAATTCTCCGATAGCACGGTAACTTCCTACCTCATCGCATTAAATGTGAGTGAATAAAAATATATCCAATCACAAGCTTTTTTAGTATATATTAGGTTTAGAAATAATGCAAGCTTTTTTTGAACTTTTTTTTAACTTTATTTATTTTTATTTTCTGATAATTTCAACGTTTTAAGCTATCGACTCTCGAACACTGTACCAGGCGTTCCATTTAACATGTCCATATAGGGTAGAAAGATCAATTAATAACTATATATTGTGGATTGGGATTCAGGTGTTATTAATGATTGCGCGCTCTATGATAAAAGCAAGTTCAATAATAGAATCAAGGATTTTTTTAAATTCTTGTATATGATTTAAAGATTTGTTTGTTATATTACATCTATATATAACTTGATTATAGTTTTTTCTCCCTTTGTCCAATACTCTATTGAACAAAGCTAAATTCTTATTAAACATTTTTGATTTTTTGAAGTTCCGAAATTCTTTTATTACATCCTTTAATTTTAAGCAGCAGCTTTCATTTATCTGAACAAGCAACAGCAAATCACATCGTACAGATGCCAAATCACATGAACATATCATATTTAGTCCATCTTCAATAGAATATGTGAGCTTAATAATCCTTTGAGCTATCTCAATAATATCTACCTTTTCTATCGGAGCAATAAATTCTTTATCGAGCTTTTCAATTAGTATCTGCTTCTCTTTTTCACTTTGTCTAACCAATTTATCTATTTCATCTAAATTTCTTTTCACCTTATTCGTGTTATATTCCACTAAACTATTTTTCAAAAGTTCAAATGCACTACAGGAATTCTCCACCATAAAAACAAAAGTATCGAAATAATCATACTTTATACACATAGAAGTTCTCCTAAAATACTTTCATAAAAAACCTGGCCATTAAAAAGCCAATAATTCCGCATCCTGGAAAGGTTAAAATCCATGTAAATATGATTTCTTTAGCTAAGCTCCAATTAACCGATGATAGACGCCTCGATGCCCCAACTCCCATTATTGCTGTAACCTTCGTATGTGTAGTGCTTGTAGGTATGCCGAATATCGATGATATGAAAAGGCAGCTAATAGCAGATAAGTCAGCAGAAAAACCCTGATACTTTTCAAGTTTTACCATATCCATCCCAACAGACTTTATTATCCTATAACCCCCTATAGAAGTGCCTAATGCCATAGTAATTGAACAGCCAATCATCAACCATAGAGGTATTACAAATTCGGTATCGCCTGCCTTACCCTGTGCTAAAAAAATCCCTAGCATGAATACGCCTATAAATTTCTGCCCATCTTGCGCCCCATGCATAAAAGCCATCCCAGCTCCACTGGCAATTTGTGCATTCTTGAAAAATATATTTGCTCTATGCCGATCTAAACCCCTGCAGATAAAAGCGATTATCTTAGAAAAAAACATACCCAATAAAAACCCTACAAAAGAAGCAAGCAAAAGACCGTATATCACCTTAACCCATTCCGCCCAATTAATTCCTGAAAAGCCTCCTTGCAGGGCGATGGCTGCTCCTGAAATGCCCGCTATCAATGCATGACTTTCACTGGTTGGAATTCCAAACCACCAGGCTGCAGTCGCCCAAACAACTATAGCAAACATTGAAGCGCAAAGGGCCACCAATGCATCGTATGTATCCGTTCCAAAATCAACCATCGAGCATATTGTCTGTGCAACGGTAGAGTTTAATACTGTCATGATTAAAACACCCAAAAAATTAAAGAAGGAAGCCATAATTACAGCTGAACTGGTTCGAATAGACCGTGTGGATACGCATGTGGCGATGGCATTGGGAGCATCTGTCCAACCGTTAACTATGACAACGGCAAGTGTAAGCACCGTTATTAATAATAGCGGCAGGTTAGATGAAATCTCTTGAATGTAATCTATAAATCCAATATTCATATCTGTCTAATTCTATTCCTTAGAAGCTAATAATATGAAAAAGCCGGAAAATTCTCCGGCTTTTTGTGTATCCTACAATCTATTTTTTCATAGTATTCTTTATGGGCTTACCTTCTAAATAATTCTTAATTTGCTCACAGAAAAAGTCCGTTGCTAGCTGAGTCAATATAGGGGCATCAGCTGACATATGAGGGGTTATTATTACTTCCTCCATATCCCATAGAGGACTGTCTGGATTTAGGGGCTCAGGATCTGTAACATCCAAAGCTGCACCTGCAATTTCTTTGTTGCGCAAAGCTTCGATCAAAGCTTCCTGATCCACAACTCCACCCCTTGCCACATTTATAAACAAAGCTGTTTTCTTCATAGCCTTAAACTCCTTCTCGCCGAACATATGATGGGTCTCTGAAGTATAGGGGGTGGCAACTACTACATAATCTGAACGGGATAAAACTTCATATAGCCCACTGCTGTCAAATATTTCATCATAACATTCCGCAAGTTTTGGATTCCTGCGAAGGGCCAGGGTATACATACCAAAAGCCTTGGCACGAACAGCAACCTCATAACCTATAGATCCTGCTCCTATGATCCCTAGGGTTTTACCGTATGCTTCTACAGGGTCCCTAGTCATGCCCTTAGCCCAGACATGTTCTCTTTGCTTTTGGAACATAAAGGGGAAGGTCCTATTCCATGCTAATATGTATCCCATTACTGTCTCTGAAATTGTAATAGAATGGATTCCACTCGAATTAGATATTATGATTGGCATATCCGCAATCTCTGATTTCATAACTGGATCCATACCGGCTGAAAAGGAATGGACCCATTTTAAGTTAGGATTGCTCTTGCAATAGCGTACAGGCATTTCGCCAGTTCCGCCCCAGGTAAAAAGTATTTCTGCCTTTATTTCGCTTTCAAGTAATTCATCCTCGGTCTCGAAGCGGTAAACCTTACCACCGCTAGCCCCTTCAATCTGTTTAAATTGTTCATCGGTAAAATAGAATGGTACTTTAGTTGATGGTTTAAATAGAAATACTACATCGGCCATAATGCATTTCCCTTTCTGTTTAAATAGGGAGTGGTGTAATTCCACTCCCTTTAGTTAAATAGTTAAATAACTGATAACTAATACTTTTTAGTTGCTTGTGAATGAACGCATCCTTGCAGCTACATCAGGATCTGCATCTTCAACTACCTTCCATGCGGAATCATAAGCTATCTTCAGATATTGCTCAAGTAATTCGCCTTCTAATTGAAGAACTTCTGCTCCATCTGCCTCAATTTTAGCGATTTGTTCTGCATTAATCTCGCTATTAAATCTTGCAGAGTCAGTTTCCCAATCGATTGCACTATCAATCAGAGCTTGTCTTTGAACATCGTCAAGTTCGTCCCATACGTGATTAGCTATTAACAATGATGCATCTGAGCAATAGAATCCAGGTAAGATTAGATACTGAACTACCTGACCTATTGAGTTGTCAACGAAGTCTTTTAGAGTACCGCCTACACCTGTAATTACGCTCTTTTCTACTGCCTGGTAAACATCACCCCAGCCCATAGTTACCATTTCGGCTCCTACACCTTCTAACATGGGTTTATGTGCAGAAGTACCTCTGATAATTTGGCCTTTGAAATCATCAATAGAGTCGATCTTCTTGTTTGTCATGATTACATATGGACTTTCAGCAGCTGTACGGCCTAGATAACGCATGTTCAGTAGTTCTGTTGTCAAAGAGTCAATATACTCAACTCCGCCGTTTTGTCTCATCTCAAGAGGATCTGTCATCTTCACACCTGCCAAGACCGGTGCAACTGATGTTAGATAGGTTAGAGGTGAATAAACCAACTCAACTACTCCATTCTGCATAGCTTCACCAAGTTGGTCGGAGGGAATTGCTTCAGGGCCTGCTCCCCATTCTACCTTAAGGGTTCCGTTAGAACGCTCATAAACTAGATCGCAAAATTGGTCAAAGAAATAGTAGTGAGTTGCACCTTCAGGAAAAGCTCCTTGAAGTTTTATAACTTTAGCTTCTACTTCTTGCTCTTCACCTTCAGGCTCAGTGCCACCACCGCCACAGGCAACAAGTGAAAATGCCAACGCCAAGACAAGTAAAATGGCTAATGTTTTTCTCATTTCGTTTTCCTCCTAATTAATAATTTTTTTAATTTATATTCACCCTGCTACATCAAGCTGGGCAGGGCAGTAGCTAATGACGGAATAAGTATTATTAGTATAACTACTAAAATGTCTAAAAGTAGGAACGGTATAGCTCCACGTATAATATGATTCATTGTAACCTCCGGCGGTGAAACCCCCTTCATTACGAAAAGGGACATTCCTACAGGAGGTGTAAACTGTCCAATCTGTAACAATATCAGGAAGAGAACGGCGAACCAAATCGTATCAATTTCAAATGCATGAACCAGCGGCATAAACAATGGCAAGCAAACCATCATAATAGCAGCTTGCTCTATGAATAGTCCTAGAACAAAAGTTATTGCCAGCATTGCAAAAATAATGAGTGTTGGGCTAGTGATTGTTCCCGTAATAAACTTAACGGCCTCCCTGCTAGCACCTGTCAAGGAAAGCACCTGGCTAAATCCGGAAGATGCACCGATTATCAGCAACAACATGGTGGTAGTCTTTAGAGAGCCGATAATTGTTTGAACTAGGAGCTTAAAATTAAACCTTCTATAGATTATGGCAAGAATATAGGAGCCTAATGCACCAAAGGCTGCGGCTTCAGTTGCCGTACCGATTCCGGTTAAAATAACGCCAATAACGATTATAAAAATAAGTAATAAGGGAACGATATCTTTAAATATAGTGACAATTTTTTCAGATAAAGGTATGTCTACCTCTAGATCTTCATCTATAGTAGGAGCAAGAGAAGGATTACGTATACATGCAATTATAATGTAAATTATATAGGCTACTAACATGACAATTCCGGGAAGGATCGCACCAATAAGGATCCCACTTACTGATATGCTTGCAATCCCAGCCATCATAACAATCTGGTTACTTGGAGGAATTATCATTGCCAATGCTCCTGATGCTATAATCGATCCCGTTGTCATTTCTTTCGAATATCCACGGCGCATCATCTCAGGCATCATAAGAGAACCAAACATGGCCGTATTGGCCAGAGATGACCCGCTTAGCGAAGCAAAAATTCCACCGCCTAGGAGGGTAATAACGCTTAAACGGCCAGGTACTCTTCTTACAATATTCGTTAGTGCATCCATTGTCCGAGTTATAATACCCGATCGGAAAAACACTTCTCCCATGATTACGAAAAACGGGATAGGAGTATAGGTAAAATTGGACAACTTCGCCTGCATTCCGAGTATCCATTGCATAAGGCCAGCTTCACCCAGCATTATATAAATAGCTACACAGGAAACAACCATAAAGCTGAAGGCTACAGGTATTCCTGCAAACATTACAATAATTAACCAACCGAGAAATAAGGCAAGAACCAGCGACCATTCCATTATTGTTCTCCTCCTTCTTCAACTTTTTTGGGAAAAAAAGAAGCCGCCGCATTGCGGATAGCCTGGATTGCGATAAAAAACATACTAACTGGTATAGGTACTAACAATAGCCATTTAGGAGTGTTTAAGAAATCAGAAACTCTAACCCCGTTCACAAAACTATTCCTTGTAACTTTAAAGCTAATGTAGAATAGTACTACAGCAATTATTAGTACCGCAATGTCTGTAAGACCTATCCATATTTGTTTCTTTCTCGCAGAAACCTTTTCTAGAAAAAGGTCGACAGTTATATGGCCTCTTTTCCCATACAACCATGGAGAACCTAGGAATGCAATATAGATCAAGCTATATGCAGCGTAATCTATTAGGTACGCATGTGGCTGGTTTACTAAATAACGAGATAATGTTGCAAAACATACAGATACTAGAAGATAAAATATTATAATTCCAGCTATACCGGCCAAAACTAGGTTGCATCCATCGAGAATTTTATTCAAAGTTCGCATTCGCTACCCTCCTATCCTATTCCATAAGTTATTTTTATAACTTAATTATACTTTAGATCTGGTACTTTTTGCAATATATAATAAGAGTTATGCAAATATTGCAATAAATACATTGTGTGCTTTCTAAGTATATGATACCCTTAGAGAAGCATAGGATTTAAATATTTGAAAGGGGATTTGAGTATCCATGAATATAATACAAGTGCAATGTGTTCTTTCCTTATCTCAAACGTTAAATTTTACACAATCATCCTTGGATCTACATATTTCTCAATCATCTTTCAGCCGCCATATTGCTGCTTTAGAGCAAGAATTGGGCGTAACCCTATTTAAAAGAAACCGGCGAAGAGTTGAACTTACAGAGTCAGGTCAACTACTTCTACCAGAACTTGAAGCAATAGCCGCTCATTACGATAGAGCTAAGGCAAGATTAAGTACTGAAGAAAGCGCTTTTGTCGGTCATCTGAGAATCGGAATTTTATCGGACCTTACAAACCGAATTGCACCTAAACTAATCAATCAGTTTCGAAAAAAACATCCAAATGTCACTCTCTTCTTCCGTGAATTCAGTCATACATCACTTCTTGAAGCCCTGCATAAAGATGTCGTGGATATAGCATTTCTATCTTCAATCGAAATGGACAATCTTAAAGACATAGACTTTTATGTTTTGCAAATATGCGACAATGCCGTTGTTACTTCACTCGATCACACTTTTAGCAACAAAGATAGCATAAACATACAGGATTTAAGAAATGAAACCTTCATCATTATCGACCAACGTGAATCAACTATAATATCAGGTATGACCATGCAACAATGCCTTTCAGGTGGCTTTGTACCAAAATTAATAATTAACGCCAAACAGATTCCAAGCCTACTTTTTATGGTATCTTGCGGCCAGGGAATATCTATTCTTCCTATGGATAACCGAAATTTTTTCTCCCATGACCTCAGATACATTCCTTTAAATAATGACAATTGTAAAATAAAGCGACTCGTTGCCTGGAAAAAGAATAACCCTAATGCGAGTCTCCCCTTATTTATCCACGAAGCGAAAAAATTTGATGTTTAATTTATAGCCTGGCTACTCCAGTCTTTTTTGCAGCTTCAGAAACTGCAGCTGCAACCGCTTTAGCGACTTTAGGATCAAAAGCTGGAGGTACAATATAATCCGGGTTTAATTCTTCATCCCTTATAAGCCCGGCAATAGCATCAGCTGCAGCTAACTTCATGTCTTTATTTATATCGTATGCATTAGCATCAAAAGCACCCCGAAAAACACCGGGAAAAGCAAGTAGG
>JAAYSU010000071.1 GCA_012523915.1 Clostridiales bacterium | reverse complement strand
TAATGTTTCTTTAATATCATCATAGGAATCAGCTCTAATAACTGCCCTTGCATAATCGGCAACCATGTTTGCTGCATTGCCGCCTACAAGGCTGCGAAGCTCAACACCCTTATTTACCGACTTATTAATCTTCTTCACAAGCTCAAAGATCAGTATCCCCATCTCTGCGTGTATGGCAGGGAATTCTGCATCTGGAGTAAATGCAAAATCAGGAGCTTGAACCTTGCTAAAATAGGCATTCATTCCTTCCCATCCCGTGCCCGCTTCTTCATCGAGTCCAAGAATCAGTCTGATATTTTTTCTTGGAATAAACCCTTCATCTTTGAGGGCTTTCATTGCGTAAAAAGCTGCTATGGTAGGTCCTTTATCATCAATAGCCCCACGACCATATAACCTGTCGTCTACAACCCTGCCCTCATATGGAGGATAGTCCCAATTGCTTCCTTCAGGGACTACATCCAAGTGGGTAAGAATACCCATGGTTTCATCGCTTCTTTCAATTGGCTCGCCTTTTTCATTTAAAAGATGTCCTGCAAGCTCGATATGACCTCCGTAATTATCTATATTGACAGTATCCAAGCCTTCCTTTTCAGCCAGCGACAACATATACTCAAAGGCTTTATGAACATCCTCTCCAAAAGGCATATCTCCAACTCGCGGAGCTACTACGCTAGGTATTGATATTAAACCTTGAAGCACTTTAACCATCTCTTCTCGATAGCTATCAATTCTATCCAGATATCCCATATTAATCTCCAAATTCCCTAATCTCTGTTTCCCCATAAACCAAAGCGGCATCAAAGCCCTCTCTTTCAAGGGCAGCAAACTGCCTACCCAGCTTCTTAGCTTTTACGATAGTAGTTACATCATAGCCCCTTTCTCTAATCTCGTCAGCTTTTTCAATCACATCTACAAAGGGATCTTCAATATCGTATAGTAGGGCTAATCTTCTACTATCCAGTATAAATTTTTTATTATCACTATTTAAGAGTATTTCTGCAATCCTTTCAAAACCTATTGAGAATCCAACTGCAGGTACATCTTCTCCTATCATATTTCCGATCATTTTGTCATACCTTCCTCCGCCTGCAATCGAACCTTTAAATTCAGGACTTACTATTTCAAATATAGTGCCTGTATAGTAACCCATACCTCTTACTAGCGACTTGTCATACTCAATCTTATATTTCCCCTTTGATAATTTCTCAACACTGTCTATTACATTTTGAAGCTGATCTATTACATGTCTATCAGAACAATATTCAATTATTCCATCTAAACCTATAGAATCATCAGCAGCTATGCTTGCCATGAACCTATCAATATATTCTAGGGGGAATTCTTTCTGCAATAGCTCTTCTCTTACACCCTCAATCCCTATTTTATCCAGCTTATCAAAGCTAATACATACAGAAAGGATGTCCTCATCTTTAAAACCAGCAGAACGAATTACATCAAAGAGGATCCTGCGATCGTTGATCCTTACTGTGAAATTTTCAAAGCCAAGTTTTAGCAAGGTCTTAGCTGTAGTATGAATGAGTTCTATCTCAGAGTTTATTGTCGAATCACCAATTATATCGATATCGCACTGATAGAATTCCCTTAAACGACCCTTCTGTGGCCTCTCTGCCCTATAGACCTTACCAATTTGAATTACTTTAAAAGGAAGTCTTAATTTTGCTCTATTATTCGCATAGTATCTGCATAGAGGCAAAGTCAAATCAAATCTTAAACCTATATCAACCAAATCATTTTCAGTAAGGTTCTCCTTTTTTAAATCAAGCTTTTGTCCTCTTTTCAAGATTTTGAATATTAGGCTTAGGTTCTCGCCACCATCACTCTTATCAAGTCTTTCGATGTCTTCTAGTATTGGTGTCTCTATTTTAGTAAAGCCGTTGTTCAAATAGCTTCTTAAAATAATGGCCTGCATAGCATCCCGAATCCTCATTTCTTCGGGAAGATAATCTCTCGTTCCTCTTACAGGATTAGTATTTATTAACATGATCCAAACTCCTTTTTATTCCCATATATAATCACTCCCCAACACTTCCGCTACATCTTGTGAGGCCTGTATGGCTCTATTGAGATTGCCGGAAGTGATGAGGGATTCATTGTTCTCAAAATTTTCATCTAAAGGTATTATTGCATATACATCTTTACTAGCTTTACGATATTTGTTAACCCAGGTCCTCATAGCATCCATCTTCATATCTACTATTTCACCTGTACTCACACTATATTTTAGATTTACTCTAGCAATCATACCCTGTTCCGTGAATCTGTTATTCAATGTTTCCAATCTTTGGTTGGAAATAAAATTCCCCATGCTATAAAATACCGGTACTTCTTTTCCTGTATTTTCATTAGTAATCATCTCTACAGTTTGTAACACATGAGGATGTGAAGCGTAAATAATATCAACCCCCATGTCTACAGTTTTCTTAGCAATATATCTTTGCCATTCATTAGGAGATCTCTGATACTCCTCTCCCCAATGATAGTAGCAGACTACAATATCCGCTCCCTCGCTCCTTGCTTCCGCTATAGTAGCTTCCACTTTCTTTAAGTCTTCATCTAAGGTATCATAATTAAAACTGTTAATAAGTTCTTCTGCATCAGAATTTATTTGAATGCCGTTTATGGTTTTTCGACCATTATAGCTTGGGGTTTCATATGTGTATGCAACCACAGCAATTTTCAGATCTTTTACATCCATTATGGTATAGTTTTTTTCCCATGGAAGTCTTGTCCCAGTAGTAGCTAGTCCAGCTTCTCTTAGAATACGAAGTGTCCTTTCCATTCCGGCATATCCTTTATCATACAGGTGATTGTTACTTGTAATTGCAACATCAAAACCAGCCCTCGCCAAAGAGTCGGCCAAGGCATCTGGGGCATTAAAAGAAGGATAACCACTAGGAGTCCCTCCTGCAAAAGTAGTTTCTACATTACATAATGCCAGATCAGCTTCTTCGATATACTTTTTTACATATTCAAAGTTATTATCATAGTTATAGCTTCCATCTTCCCTATTGTACTGACTGGCAATCTGTGACCTATGAACCATCACATCGCCTACACATACAATAGAAAGCTCTATGTCTTCTTCCTTTTCAGGGTTTATCACTTCCTCGGCAGGAGGATCAGCTTCTTTATCCTCTATTGAACTATCAAAGGGATAGAATGCATAAGCTGCCGAAACTGCTATAACACAAATAACTACAAGCGAAAGAAAGAGGGTCCTGTTTCGCCTCTTCCTTCGCTTCTCAGTTTCTTTTCTACTAGTTCTCAAATTATTAGGCATGCTACTCAACTTCTATCTATACTGATTCAACAGCTTCAATCTCAGGATATTGTTCTCTCAGCAATCTCTCAATTCCGTTTTTAATTGTCATCTGCGAATGTGGACAACCATGACATGCACCTTTAAGTCTAACCTTCACAATATTATCATCTGTGTATTCAACGAATTCAACATCTCCTCCATCTCTTTGCAGATAAGGTCTGATGTTCTCAAGAGCTGCTTTAATTTTTTCTTCCATCACTAAATCTCCTTTTCTGTTATTCCCAACTGGGTTCTTCTGTACCTTTGAAGACAAATTCTCCGTTTTCTACAGCAATAAAGACCACAGGCTTAATTGGATCACCATTCTCATCAAATGTTATGTCGCCGGTAGCTCCTTGGAATTCTCTGGTTTCCTGTAGAACTGTTTGTAACGTTTTATAGCTTTCAGATTCAGCATGCCGTTTTATTGCATCAATTGCTAAAAGGTAAGCATCAAACCCTAAGGCTACCGCACTATGTGGTTCTTCATCACCATATTTATTTTTATATGCTTCAATAAACTCTTTAGTAGTATCTGTAACTGTAGAGTCAGCATCAAAATAGGTTGTAAATATCATGCCTTCAACTGTTTCCCCGCCTTCTTCGATCAACTCATCCTTATGCCAAAGGTCGGTTCCAAGAAATATAGTATTCATACCCTTTGATCTTGCTTGCCTAACAATTTCTATAGAATCTTCTAAAGCACCCGGCAGGAAGACAACTTCGGTGCCTGTTGATTTTACTCTTTCTAGCTGCCTTGAAAAATCCTTCGAACCGCTTATATATTCAACTGTTGCAGCTACCGAATCGTCAGATTCAGTCAAAGAAATAAATTTTTCCATAAATTGCTGTGCCAAAGCAGATCCATAATCATCACCATAGGCCTTCATAATGACTACTTTGTCTGCCTCTAGAAAGTTATGAACGTATTTCGCAGCCATTACCCCTTGGAAAGCATCTACTATGCAGACCCTAAAGTAGTAGGGATTGCCTTTAGTGATCAAGGGATTTGTGCAAGTTATATTGATTGCCGGTATCTTAGCCTCTTTGAATATATCTCCACCAGCTAGGCTTAGAGCATTGCCATAGCTACCTAAAACAATATCGACTTCTTTATCCACAAGTTCTTGGGCAGCTCTCTGAGCAATATCTAATTCCGATTTATTATCGGCATAAACCAATTCTACATTTTTACCTAAAACCGTCGAGTAGAGCTCCTGTGCCAATTTTATTCCTTTTATTTCTAGCTCTCCGCCCTCTTTATCACTACCCGATAAGGGTTCAAAAATGCCAATCCGTATAATATCATCTGATTTTGGACTATTAGCTTCTATAAAATTATCATATGTTTTGCATCCAGAAGTCATCAACAAGAGGATCAATACCATTACTAAAGGTAGTATTCTTCTTATTGCTGTATTTTCACTCTTCATTATTATTCCCCGGTTATTGTTTAAATTTATACGAATTTATCTGTTTTATTATAACAGCATTACAGAAGAAGTAAAGAGTCAGCCATGAATCTACCTAATCAATAATCTATATTTATATTTTTTAAATTAAGTTTATCCAAATGATTTAGAATGTTTCGGGAGAGTGTATCCATATCTTCATAATTTATAATCCTTATATTTATATCATAAGCAACAGATACATGAGAGAGGAATTTATAAAAAGCATTAATAATACGTACTGAAGGTACCATTGTTGTATATTCAGCTTTTTCAGAACTAAACTTTTCATAATCTATTAATAATTCATTTTGAACAAAACCGAGATCAAATATATATTTCTTATCCAATTCTAAAATATAGTTTTTATCTGCATTATTTAAAATACCACTTGTAACCTCTGCTACCCAGAAATAATCTACATTCTCTATACAATGACTAACTATTTCAATCTTTTTTCTTCTAGTAGGTGGTTTGTATCGTGTACTAGGAGAATTCATTATATTTTGATAAAAGGCTTTCATTTCTATATCAGGTGAGATATTAAGGTTTTTACGTAAGTTAATCTCGAAGTTTTTATAATAATTAATTGCATCTCCACGCTTACCAAGCTTCATGTAAATATCCATTATTCTGCATGCAAATATTTCATTATAGGGCTCAATCATCATTATTTCATTCAAGATTTGCAGTTCATCTTCATATCTCTCTTTTTCATCATATAGGTCTACTAGTTTCTTTAATATTTCTACCTGCTTGTTCTGGCAAACTACTCGTTCAAAGAGTATCATTTCATTAAACTCATTACAATTTTTAAGATATAAGCCTTCTAAAAAATCACCCTTAAACAATTCCTTTAGTTTGATAAGCTCATCTACCGAACTTTGCTTTTCTACTTTAAATTGATCTAATTTGATTTTATCGCAATAGAAATTATAGTCTTTATTGATTCTACAATAATTTTTCCCTGAAATAATTAAATTTTGTCCATTTTCATCCTGTGGTATTAGCTTCTTTATCATCCATAGGTTATACCTTAAGTTATATTTTGCTGCATCATCTTTACTATCAGGCCATAGATAAGATGCAATTTTTTCTTTGCTCATATCTCTATCCATATTTAATACGAGCAAACATATTAACGCAACCAGCTTCTGACTGAGTTTATCGTCTATACTGACTCCATTAAATGTAATATTCACCTTTCCGAGCATATTAATAGTTAACATAGGAATACTCCCAACTATTTAAGCTTTTTAAAAATTACCTTTCCATCCTTAATCGTTGTGTTCACTCTTATATCCTTAATCTTCTCTTTATCAACATTGAATATATCCTTATCCAAGATTACGATGTCCGCAAGTTTTCCAATTTCAAGTGTGCCTTTTTTATCTTCTTCAAATATCCCATAGGCACCGTTAAATGTATACATTTTAATTGCATCGTAGACATCTACCCTATGCTCCTTTACAGGATGATTCACAGCTGAGTGAATACCTAAAATTTCATCTGCTGGAGTCACATCACAGTCTGAACCCCCACAAACAACAACTCCCTGACTTATAATCTCCTTGAAAGGATTTGTCACCTTATAATTATCCCCTAATCTTTCGTTGTATAATTTGTTTGGACCTCCCCAAATATATTCATAAGTTGGTGACATGGAGAATATTAGTCCTAATTCTCTTGCTCGCCTAATATGGTCATCCGTGGGAAGTTCCACATGTTCAAGCCTATGCCTTAAACCTGTATTCCCAGTCTTTTCCAGCGCATACTCGTGAGCCGCTATAGCCTGTTCGATTGCCCTGTCTCCAATTGTATAGAGGGCTAATTGCAATTTATTATGATAGCAGTCTAAAACGAATTCATTCAATTCTTCTTGCGTAAAGTTTAATCCACCTTTATTCCCTGGACTGTCGGCATACTCAAAAGATAATGCAGCAGTTCTAGCTCCAAAGGTCCCATCGAGGTAAAAACAACCTCCTATTCGTTTTAATTTCATATCTTTTACTCTTTGAATGTCCGTGGTCTGGTAGAAAAGAACCATGTCTACTGCTAGCTTATCCGCATATTCATGGATGAATTCGGCATCTTTATCGCAGTAAAGTCTGCCGCCTTCCATAGCATTTATTGTTGTTATGCCATTTTCAACAACAGATTCTAAAAACTTATTCACAGCTTCCATTCTTCGTGTATTGGGAATATTTTTTAATACGTTTTCTCTAAGTATTACATTAGCATAATGTGTAATTATACCTGTAGGCATTTGGTTTTCATCAAAATCTATACCTTCTAAAGTAAATGGGATTTTGTAGTACAATAAAGCATATGTATTTAAAACGCTGGTTTGATATTCTACACTATTTAAAAATACTGGTGCATCATTACAATATCTATCCAGGACTGTCCTATCAGGCATTCTATTTTCTATTAAATTCTGTTCATCAAGACCTATACCTCTTATAGGTTTTTTGGGAGAAGCATCGCTCGCTTTTTTTATTGATTCGCCAATTTCTTTAAAAGACCTGGCGCTACTCAAGTCCAGGCTTCTAGAATTAAGTGCAGCCTGCACTACATGGAAATGGCTATCAATAAATCCTGGTAGAACTGTTCCGCCATTTGCATCGATTACCTTCACTGACTTATTCAAATATTCTTTGTATTCATCACCATGTCCCACATCATGTATACTACTATTTTTAATAGCAACCCAATCATATTGGATATTATCTTTCATGGACAAACATCTACCATTGATGATCAGTATATCCACTTTCATATAGCTACCTCATTTCGCTAATTACTTACTATAAAATAATCTTACAACAAAATACCATATTTTCCAAATAAGATTTCTAGTAAACCTTTTTACCTGCCACATATGTGGCCAATACTTTGATATCTTTTAGATTATCTGGCTCAATGGTGAAAGGATCCTTATCCAGTACAACAAAATCAGCATATTTGCCTTCTTCTAGAGTCCCTAATATGTCTTCATCCCCAGTCATATATGCAATATTTTTAGAAAACAAACAGATTGCTTGGTAAACAGACAGTTTTTCCTCAGGATGCCATCCATCTTTCGGAAAACCATTGAAATCTTTTCTAGTCACAGCCGCATGAATGCCCTTTATTGGGTCAAAGGATTCTACTGGACAGTCTGAACCTCCAGCCATAATAATTCCATTTTCCATTAGGGTTTTCCACATGTAGGCCCAATCTACTCTCTTACTACCCAGTCTGCTATCTACCCAGTATAAGTCTGTGCATAGAAAAATTGGCTGAATATCTAATACTACTGGTAGTTCTTTCATCCTCTTCAATTGTTTCTGGTTTACTAGCTGGGCATGAATTATCCTAAAGGGTTTCCTTTTAATGTCGTAGCCACATTTATCTATTGCATATTCAATTGCATCAAGGCATAATTGTATTGCCCTATCCCCAATAGCGTGAATGGCAGGTTGCAAACCCCTGCTGTAGGCCTCCAATAATTCATTATAGAGTTTATGCCTATCTACAAGTATTCCATAGTTGTCTTTATCATCGCTATATGGTTCCATCAATGCAGCTGTCCTTGCGCCCAGGGAACCATCTGTAAACAATTTATATGAACCGTATTTTACTTTTATATACGGGTTGTCATCCCAATTAATTCCGTCATTTTCAAATAATTCATCTAAGTTTACTATTATTCTAATTGGAAGTTTTCCTTCACTTTCTAATAACCGATATGTGTCTATATCTTCGAAATAATTCCATATATTGGCCGAATAGGTGTGAATTATGGTTATCCCTTTCGATACCATTTCATCAAAGACCTCAAGCATTATTTTTTGTTTTACTTCTGCTTCACTTAGTGGATCTGGTACTATGTCATCAAAAATTGAAGTTGCGGCTTCGCGAAAGATTCCAGTCATTTCACCCCTATCATCAAGCTCTATTAAACCATCAAACTTCTTAATATCTTCTTCTGTAATAGAAGCCATTTCAATGGCTAAGCTATTTGCTACCATCACATGCAGACAGCACCTCCTAATTACTATAGGGTGCTCTCTACTTATTTTGTCTAAATCCCATCTGTTAGGAAGTCTGCTCTCTGGATATTTGTTTTGGTCAAAGCCAACCCCCTTGAGCCATCTTCCCTTTTCCGTCTCTAAAGCCCTCGCTCTAATAGTTTGTATTAAAGCATCCATGCTCTTAACACTTTCCAAATTAATCAAGGCCTTGTTCTGGCAATAAGCATAAAGATGAAGGTGTGAATCACCCATACCAGGGATTACAGTTTTGCCTCCTAAGTCAACTATTTCTGAGGCTATATACTTTTGAGACTCATCTTTTGAACCAGCAAAGATAATTTTGCCCTTATCGATAGCTAAAGCTTCAACAAGATCACCTTCTTCTTTTAATGTATATATTTTCCCCTTTCTTATAAGTGTATCAACATACTCCATTTGCAACATCCTTTTTATAGATAAAGCCAGAATCCTGAAGGCGCCTGGCTTTATCTGTTTAATTGGGAATTTTAGTCTGTTAGTGTTTGCTCCAAGAAATCATATATGACCTCAGCTGTCTTTATAGTTGAAGAAATGGTAGCATACTCATCATTGCTGTGGAAGTTTTCTCCTTCAGCTCCGAATATAACTACTGGCGCATTGACTCTTGAACCAAGATAATTAAAGTCGCCTATGCTTTTAAAATACTCTATAATAGGTTCTTTCTGACAGACATTTACTATTGATTTTATAAACTTCTTAACCATTGGCTCATCTTTGCTGACTGTATACGGCATAAAACCTCTAGAACCTTCACTGGGAGCTTCTCTAAAGCTAATCTTATAATCACAAACAATATTGGCTCTACTTACAGCCTTTTCTATCTCTTTAATAATAGTACCTTCGTCTTCACCCACCACAATATGCCAAAATAATTTTACCCTGGCATAATCGGGTACGCTACATGCTCCACCGTCACTTTCTACAGCTACTACACAGGCGTCTCCCCTCCCTAGATGCTCATCAACTATATAATTTATATTCTCTAGCTCGCATATGACCTTCGCTGCATCTAAAGCTGCATTTTTGCCCTTTTCCGGTAATGCTGCATGGGCAGATTTGCCAAAGAACTCTATATCTAATCCATATCCTCCCCTTGCACCTAAACATACTACTGGGAAAGGACTTGCAGTGAAACCGGCAGAAGGTTCGGTTACTATTGAAAAGTCGACCTTATCTAAAAAACCATCTTCTATTAACGCGTTTGTACCCAACCCATAGGGTCCTTCCTCGACCGAAACATATGTCGATAAGATCTTACCTTTAAAAGTTGGATGGGTTTCTATAAAATATTTTAGAGCAAGCATTGTTGCCACACAACCAGATTTCATGTCTAAAACACCTACTCCATACAACCTGTCACCTTCCACATGCCCTGCATAGGGTTCTTTTGTCCATCCACTACATAGTTTGACTGTATCAAGGTGCCCATTAATGCATATCGTTGGGCCTGGTTCGCCACCATCCAGCTCGAGTATAATATTTTTTCCTTTAAATCCTGTCACCTTTTTTTCATGGTATTCATGGAAATAAGCATTCATCTTATTACTTTCAAACCAGTCCTTAACAAATGACATGATTTCATCTTCTTCGAAATAGGGGCTAGGAATAGATACGAGTTTTTTCATTAATTCTAAAACTTCATTTTGATTTATCATAACTCTCTCCACTCTATTATTAAGCTAACACTTCATCTTCATATTCTCTGTTTATCTCTGCTTGCTCCTCATCGGTGTTATACCATATGAATTTACCTGTTATTCCATATATAACAGCTATGATTGGTACGAATATAGCCAAGTAAGTATAGGGGAAGTATTCGAGTGTTGCAACGCCTAAGGTGCCAGTGAAGTATACTCCGCATAAACCCCAAGGAACCAATGGTGAGGTTACGGTGGCAGCATCTTCACAAGTTCTTGATGCAACATGTCTCTTAATCTTCAATCTGTCATAAGCTGGTAAATACATTCTACCCGGAATGAGGATTGCTACGTATTGGCTAGCTGAAAGCATATTTACTAAGAGAGCTGATATTACATGTGATATTATCAGGTTTCTAGCATTCTTCGTCAATGCTACCATCTTGTCCAATAGTG
>JAAYSU010000070.1 GCA_012523915.1 Clostridiales bacterium | reverse complement strand
TTTTATATATTAAAAACCTTTATAGCCTCTTGTATGCTCACAACACCAACTAGTTTGATCTTATTATTCATATTAATTAAGCGGTCTGCATTCTTCTTCGGTAATATTATCCGGGTAAATCCCATTCTTTCTGCTTCTTTAACAATCTTATCCGCATTTTGTACAGATCTCAGATAGCCTGTAAGACCTATTTCGCCAATAGCTATGGTCCTCCTATCACCCGGTACTCCTTTGTATGTAGAATAAATAGCAAGGGCTACAGCTAAATCTATCGACGTTCCCTCTGGCTTCAAACCTCCAACAATATTAATGTATACATCTTGATCTATAAGAGAAAGTCCTGCCTTGCGATCTAAAACAGCTAGAATCATGTTTAAACGAGATATATCAACTCCAATTGCTGACCTTCTTGCAAAGCCGATGGATGTAGGGGATGTTAAAGACTGTAGTTCGAGCAACAAAGGCCTCGTTCCTTCGTAAACAGCAGTGGCCATTGAACCTTCAACTCCATCTTCCATTCCTTCAAGGAAACTCTTTGATAGGTTTTCTACTTCAACCAATCCGCATTCTTCCATCTCAAAAGCCCCAATTTCACTTGTAGTCCCATAGCGGTTTTTGTAGGCTCTAAGAATACGAAGCTCCCTATTCCTCTCTCCAGTAAAAATCAATACGCAATCGACAAGGTGTTCTATTATTTTAGGTCCTGCTAGATCACCGCTTTTAGTTACATGGGCAACTATAAAAATAGGTATGTTTTTTCCCTTCCCTATTCTCATCAATTCGTTTGTGCAATGTCTAACTTGAGAAACACTGCCTGGTGCAGATTCCATATCTATTGAAAACATAGTCTGAATAGAGTCGATAATTAAAAATTTGGGATTCAGCTCCTCTGTTACTTTTAAAATATTCTCCATATTGGTCTCTGAAAGTAGGTATAAATTGTCCATACTTTTACACACCCTGTCTGCCCTCATCTTGATCTGTTCTAAAGACTCCTCCCCAGATACGTATAAAACGCTACCAACACGGCTTGCAATAAGGGATGCTGCTTGGATAATAAGGGTGGATTTACCTATACCCGGTTCTCCTGAGATCAAAGTTAGTGAACCTTGAACCAAACCTCCTCCAAGTACACGATTAAGTTCTTTAATGCCTGTATCTATCCTCATATAATTCCCAGATTCAACCTCACTAAGCCTTACCGCTTTAGCCTTCCCTTGATCTGGTGCTCTTCTTCTTTTATCATCATCTATTCCTAATTTTTTTTCTTCAACCATGGAATTCCATGCACCACATATACATTGCCCCATCCATCTGGGGCTTTCATAGCCACAATCCTGACATACAAAAACTGTAGTTCCTTTTTTAGCCATTCTATTTTCTCCATAAATAAAAAGGAAGCAAAAGTTGCATCACCTTGCTTCCCATGTTAAATCACAATTATTCTTCGTCTTGCTTAGCTTGAGCTATAATTTTTTCTGCTAGGTGAGGCGGAACCTCTTCATATCTTTCGAATTCCATTGTAAAGCTACCCCTAGCCTGTGTCATAGATCTTAGTACTATAGCATATTTGAACATCTCTTCCTGAGGTACTTCCGCTATGATCTTTTGTTTACCATTGGATTGAGGATCCATGCCTAAGATCTTTCCTCTTCTCTTGTTTAAATCTCCCATGACGTCGCCCATATATTCGTCTGGTACCAATATTTCAACTCGCATAACTGGCTCTAATAATACTGGCTTTGCTTCGATAATACCCTTTTTAAATGCAAGTGAAGCAGCTATTTTAAAGGCCATTTCATTTGAGTCTACATCATGGTAAGATCCATCATATAATACGGCTTTTATATTAACTACGGGATATCCAGCCAAGGGACCCTTTTCCATACTTTCTCTTAAACCCTTTTCAACTGCCGGAACGTAGTTTTTAGGTACCGAACCACCGAAGAGCTCCTCTGAGAATTCAAACTCTTCTTGCGATGGAGAGAAGCGAATATGAACATCTCCGTATTGACCTGCTCCTCCAGTCTGTTTCTTATGTTTTCCTTGCACATCAGAACTTCCTTTAATAGTTTCTCTATATGGAACCTTGGGATCAGTTAAAAGAACATCCACGCCATATCTATCTTTCATCTTAGAAGTTATGATACCTATTTGGATCTCTCCCTGCCCGCCTATAAGAGTCTGATGAGTTTCAACATTTCTCTCTACGGTAAAGGATGGGTCTTCTTCTAAGAGTCTACCTAATCCTGAACCAATCTTGTCCTCATCACCCTTAGCTTTTGGCTCAACTGCCATAAATAAGCTAGGTGCTGGGAAATCTACTGGTGGATACTTGATATAATTTGATTTGTCACAGAGAGTATCACCCGTCTGGGTGTTTTGAAGTTTCGATGCGGCTACAATATCTCCTGATTCAACAGTTGAAGCTTCTGCCTGGGTTTTTCCTCTTAGGAAAAATAAGGTGCCTAGCTTTTCATTTCTGTCAGTTCTAGTGTTATAGAGTTCTGAACCTGAACTTAATTTACCAGAAACTACTTTTATCAATGAGATTTTACCTACAAATGGGTCTGCAATTGTCTTGAATACAAATGCGGATGTAGGCTCATTTGAGTCACATTTCCTTACCAGCTTTTCATCATTCTTATCAACACCTTCATGCTCCGGAAAATCAATTGGAGAAGGTGCATACTTAACTAAAGTATCTAACAATTCTTTAATGCCTTCGTTATTTAAAGCACAACATGTGACAAGCGGAAATATTGAGCGAGACGCTATACCTTTCATTAATCCGAGATTAAATTCTTCGTCAGTAAATTCTTCACCGTTAAAATACTTTTCTAACAGCTCTTCATCGCTTTCCGCTACAGCCTCTGTTAAGCTTTCTTTTATATCACCTTCTATAGGTTCAGTAAGACTAACAATTGAAGTACTAAATTTATCCTGGAGGTCTGCAATTACCTGATCAACATCAACATTTTCCTTATCTGTTTTATTAATTGCAAAGAAAGTTGGAATGTTGTACTCCATGCAGGATTCCCAAGCCTTTTCTGTACCTACCTGTATTCCGGAGGAAGCATCAACTACGATAATCGCAGCTTCGCAGGCACGTAGTGCTGAGTTTACTTCGCCGACAAAATCAAAATATCCCGGTGTATCTATAAAATTGATCTTCACTTTGTTGTATTCAACAGGAACTATAGAAGCACTGATAGAATAACCTTTTTCTATCTCCATTTTATCGTAATCTGATACGGTATTTCCATCTTCTACTTTCCCGATTCTTTTAATTACACCTGTAGTTAGTAACGCGGCCTCTAACAATGTGGTTTTACCGCACCCTCCATGCCCAACAAGTGCGACATTTCTAATCTTGTCACTAGTGTAGCTTTTCATCTAAGCGCCCTCCTATTTTTGTGTCTTATGGTTAATTTACACCATAGCATTGAAATTATATCATTAACAGCTTAAAAAGGCAAAATGTTTTTAGTCATTTGCCTGTTTAAAGCTCTTATGGTTATAGAATATGGGTAAACGTGCTGCTATCATGGTTACAATAAATGCATAAGCAAGCCGAACAACTGAAATAACTATGAGATTTGCTCCGGCCGCCGCCCATATAGCAGATGTTTCAATAATACCATGACATATAAAAAAGAATACTGCAATTAGAGCATAATCCTTTTTCGGTATTGGGTTTACTTTGTTCATTTCCATAAGAGTTCCAGCTCCATATG
>JAAYSU010000069.1 GCA_012523915.1 Clostridiales bacterium | reverse complement strand
TAGTTAATATTGGTAAACTTGAGAACCTCGACCTTTCAGAAGAGGTAAATGCATGTTCTGTCAATATAACTGTGGATATTGATAATAAAGAATATCCATGGCTATTAATGTTTAAAAACGAGACCCATAATCACCCTACGGAAATAGAACCCTTCGGTGGAGCTGCTACATGTTTAGGCGGAGCTATTCGTGATCCCCTATCTGGAAGGGCCTATTGTTATCAAGCAATGCGCGTAACAGGAGCAGGAAATCCACTATCTGGAATAGAAGAAACCCTGCCTGGTAAGCTTCCACAGAGAAAAATTGTAACAACTGCAGCTGATGGATACAGTTCCTATGGAAATCAAATAGGAGTACCGGCAGGCCTTGTTGACGAGATTTATCACCCCGGCTATATCGCTAAACGTATGGAATTAGGAGCTGTAGTTGCAGCAGCACCAAAGAGCAATGTAGTAAGAGAAAAACCAGTTTCCGGTGATTTGATAGTTCTCTTAGGCGGTAGGACGGGCAGAGATGGTATAGGTGCAGCTACGGGCTCATCTAAATCTCATAGTGTAGAGTCTTTAGAAGAAAGCAGTGCTGAAGTTCAAAAGGGAAATCCTATTGAAGAACGCAAGATACAGCGCTTGTTCAGAAATGAGAAAGTAACACGCCTTATTAAAAAATGTAATGACTTTGGTGCGGGGGGAGTATCTGTTGCTATAGGCGAACTGGCTGACGGTGTCTCTATCCAGCTAGATAAGGTACCGAAAAAATATGAGGGCTTAGATGGTACAGAGTTAGCCATTAGTGAATCCCAAGAGCGAATGGCCGTAGTATTGGCACCTGAAAATGTACAGACTTTCATAGACTACGCCAAACAGGAAAACCTTGAAGCAACAATTGTAGCAGAGGTAACTGACGACAACAGAGTTACCATGGAGTGGAGAGGTGATACAATAGTAAACATTTCCCGAGAGTTTCTAAATTCAAACGGTGCTCCGAAGCATTCCCATGTTTTCGTAGCGAAGCAAGATAAAGTAACCTCAGAAGAAAGTAAGACTAGTCTAAAGGAGTCCTTTGAAGCTTTAGTTAGCGACTTGAACGTAGCTTCTCAAAAAGGACTTAAGGAAAGGTTCGACTCAACAGCAGGAGCAACTAATGTGTTAATGCCTTTAGGAGGTGTCTACCAAGCTACTCCAATACAGGCTATGGTTTCTAAGCTGCCCCTGCTTAAAGGAGAAACAAACACATGCTCAGCTATGTCATATGGCTTTAACCCATATATTTCATCAGAAAATCCTTATCGTGGAGCATATCTTGCCGTTGTAGAATCCATATCCAAACTGGTTGCAACAGGCGCAGGCATGGAGCATTGTTATCTCTCTTTCCAAGAATACTTTGAAAAGTTAGGCAAGGACCCTAAGCGTTGGGGTAAACCTTTTTCTGCCCTCCTTGGTGCCTTAGATGCTCAAATAGATTTAGGGGTAGGTTCCATTGGAGGAAAGGACTCCATGTCAGGAAGCTTTGAAGACCTTGATGTGCCCCCTACCCTGGTCTCCTTCGCAATTTCTGCCTGTAAAGTTGATAATATCATTTCTCCAGAATTTAAGCGAAAGGGTTCAAAGGTTGTCTTACTATCCCCTGCCTACAATGAATCAGGATTACCTGATAAAGACAGTCTTTTGGAGTGTTTTAATACTGTAGATAGACTTACTAAAGATAAAAAAATACTAAGCGCTTATACTCCTACCTACGGAGGAATCGCAGAAGCTATCTTTAAAATGGGACTGGGAAATAGGATTGGGCTTACACTATCTTCAAGCTTTGATACCGAAAAGCTCTTTGAATATAAATATGGTAGCTTTGTCCTTGAACTTTCAGAAGATATAATAAATATAGGGGAATATTTGGGGACAACCAATGATTCATTCACTATTGAATCAGGTAATGAAAAGATAGATA
The DNA here is from genome assembly GCA_012523915.1 of Clostridiales bacterium. Taxonomy (GTDB): domain Bacteria; phylum Bacillota; class Clostridia; order Peptostreptococcales; family Anaerovoracaceae; genus JAAYHT01. The sequence continues at coordinate 22,830 of JAAYSU010000069.1, read as the reverse complement.
TGTTTCATCTTATGAAGCTTTATGAAGAAAAGCTTGAGCCTATATATACAACCAAGACTGATGCTGTAAACAATATTGATAAATTCAGCTATCATAACACAAAACATATTAAGCCATATAGGAACTATGGTAAACCAACTGTGCTTATTCCAGTATTCCCAGGAATAAACAGTGAGTATGAAATACAAAGATCATTTGAAAAAGCGGGAGCTATAACCAATACCCTTGTTATTAAAAACCATAGTATACAGGACCTAGTAGATTCTATCGATACTTTAGCTGAATATATTCATCAATCGCAAATAATAGTAATATCCGGAGGCTATACGAGATTTATCACTGAATTTTTCCGCAATACCAAAGTCACTGATAGTCTAAACGAGTTCTTATCAAAAGGGGATGGATTGATGCTAGGCATAGCAAGCGGCTTCCAAGCCCTAATAAAATTAGGCTTGCTACCCTATGGGAAGATTACGGATATAAATGAAAGCGGTCTTGCCCTAACCTTAAATCAAATAGGAAGGCACCAATCAAAGCTTGTTAGAACACGTATAACTTCGAACTTATCTCCTTGGCTTATGGATGCAAATGTAGATGATATCCATACAGTTGCAATCTCATCTAGTGAAGGTAGGCTTGTAGCTTCTGAAGAGCAGGTAAGAGAGTTGGCTGAAAAAGGACAAATAGCGACTCAATATGTAGATTTAGATGGTAATCCCACTATGGACCTACAGTTTAACCCGAGCGGTTCCTTCTATGCAATTGAAGGAATAACATCTCCTGATGGTAGAATCTTTGGTAGGATGGGACATTCGGAAAGATATGAAAATGGCGTTTTCAAGAATGTGCCCGGAAATAAAGAGCAGCAAATCTTTACAAACGCCTTAAAATATTTCATGTAATAGTTTTAAAGAGTTAAGGAGTCTATATCCTTAACTCTTATTTATATCACCTCAAATCGTAACAGAGTCCAAAGGGTTTTCCAGCTACGAATTTTCCGCTTCCTGGCTTGCCTAAGTACTTACCATTCTCAGCAACCAATTCACCACGCAATAGAACCTTTTCCGCACGCCCTATTTGTTCCCAACCTTCATAGGAGCTAAAGTCCACTCTATGCAGGCTGTTTTCGTTTGTTACAATTCCTCTGTAATCAGGATCGAAGATTACAATATCCGCATCTGAGCCTACTGCTAAAGTCCCTTTTTGGGGATATAGGCCATTGATCTTTGCTGGATTGGTGCAACATAACTCTACAAACTTCTGCTTGCTTATCCGTCCTTTTGCAACGCCTTCCGTCCAAATAATAGGTATCCTGTTTTCTAATCCTGGAGCTCCGTTAGGTATATTAACGAAAGAATCCTTTCCGGCATGTTTATGTACAGCCCAGTTAAATCCTACGTGGTCTGAACTTATAGCATTTAGCCAGCCTTTTTTAAGAGCAATCCACAGTTCATCAAGATGATCCTGGGTTCTTAATGCAGGAGAGCAGACATATTTAGCCCCTTCAAAATCAGGTAGATCTAATTTGTCGACTGTAGTAGTAAGATAGTGGGTGCAGGTCTCTCCAAAGATATTTGTACCTTTTGCGTATTCCTCCCTGATTATTCTCATTGCTTCTTTTGCCGTTACGTGAACTATGTATATAGGCGCATCAGCTAAATTGGCCAAATAAGCAGCCCTGTGAACAGCTTCAGCCTCTACTACAGGAGGTCTCGATATTGCGTGTCCTATAGGTCCTGTAATACCCTTGTTAACCGTCTGCTTCTGTAGAACATCAATCATGTCTGCATTTTCAGCATGTACCATGATGGTAACACCGGCATCAGTTGAAGCCTGCAGCGCCTTTAAAACCGAATCATCATCACAGTGATATGGGTGTCCCTTGTAAGCCATAAATAATTTTATTGTAGGAATCCCGTACTCAGGAAGTCTTTCAATTTCCTTAAATAGTGCGTCGTTTGGATCAAATACTACACCGTGAAAACCGTAATCACAGCAAGCTTTGTCAACTACCTTTTCCTCCAAATATTCATCTACCGAATCCTTAACGCTCCATCCTACTTTTTGGTTTGCAAAATCGATTACAGTTGTAGTACCGCTCACAACAGCAGCATCGGAACTTTCCCATCCTACACAGGTAGATTCTCCGAAGGTAAAGTTAAAGTGAGTATGCTGGTCAATGCCTCCCGGGAAAACATATTTGCCACTAGCATCAATAGTCATTTCGGCTACATCATCTAAATTAGCCCCGATCTTATCAATCTTTCCGTCTTTCACTAAGATATCGCCTTTAAATTCATCTGTAGCTGTAATAATCGTGCCGTTTTTAATCAATACAGTCATAAAAGTGCCCTCCTTTTCTTATTAATAAAAAAAGCACCTATTTAAATATAGATGCATAATTATTTCCACTCTACAAACTGTACATTTACTCCATTTGGATCCCGAACAAAGAAGAATCTAATATCAGGAGTTTCAAAGGGTCCGCTATGAACTTCATGGCCTTTTTTACTGATTCTTTCGATCATATCTTCTATACAATCTACCTCAAATCCAATCGATATTCCCTTTTTTTCAGACACCTTATTTTTTTCGTTATAAATAAGTTCTATCTTTGTCTCTCCATCTCCAAGAAAAACTATTTCAGAATTCTCTCCAGTTTTAAACCTTTCATTGATAGAAAGGCCGACTACATCCTGATAAAACCCTAAGGTTTCATCTAAATCTTTAACCAAGATAGTACACCATAAAAATTTCATTTCTGAAATACCTCCTTTTGGTTATTATATCACATAGTGAAAAAGCTTGTAGATTTAATTTAGTATTAAATACGCATAAATCAATATTTATCAGGAAGAATAATATTTGGAGGTGATAATATTGGCAATACAACTGACCGCTAAAGAAAGCATGCTTTTAAAGGATCAAAAGTCTGCCGAAGAATTATGTGTAAAAAAATATCAAACTTATGCTAATCAAGCTCAAGATCCACAATTAAAACAACTCTTTAGCTCTCTAGCTCAGAAAGAACAAGAGCATCTTAACACTATAAATCAGATCCTAAACGGACAGGTTCCAAATGTCCAGCAGGGACAATCCGGACAACAGCAAACTCAAATTGGACAACAAATGCAGCAAAAGAAACCTGCAATGCAAAATCCCCAAGCAAAGGAAAATGATAAAACTTTGTGTGAAGATATGCTATCTATGGAGAAATATGTGTCCGGAACTTATGATACCACTATATTTGAAACAACCAACACTAATATTCGTCAAGCTTTAAACCATATTCAAAAAGAAGAGCAGGAGCATGGTGAACAAATTTTCAACTACATGCAAAGCAATGGTATGTATAGTGTTCAATAGTATAATGCCGCAGAATATTTCTGTGGCATTATACTATAATATTTTTTTACTTCCGCTATAAATCTGGCCGCTTGCAGCATCTACAGTTATTACATCCCCTTCTTTAACCTTCTCTATAATCCCTTTAACGCCTACAAGGGTAGGCTTATCAAGATTCACTCCAACAGTAGCTGCATAGCTGTTTAAACCGCCATTTTCGGTTATAATAGCCGATGATTTCTCTATTATAGGCAATAAGTTTTCTCCCACTTCTCTAGCAACTAAAATATCTCCTTCTATAAAATCATTATTCAAATCTAAATCATCTTTAACAATATGCACCCGCCCTGACACAGTACTCTTTCCTATTCCTGTTCCCGATGCTAATACTTCGCTCACAATATGGGCTTTTATTAGATTAGTTGTTCCTTGTATGCCAACAGGTACTCCCGCAGTTATTACAACCAAGTCTCCATGTTTTATCAAATCTGCCTCAAGCGCTTTTTTAATTGAGCAATTTATCATTTCATCAGTTGAATCTTGGAAGGGTTTAAGTATCGGGTACACCCCTCTAGAAAGAGTCAGTCTGCGTTGTACTCTCTCGTCCGATGTCGCTGCCACGATTATTTGTGAGGGCCAAAACTTCGAAACCATACGTGCTGTATGACCTGATGTTGTAGCCGTAATTATTGCAGAAGCATTTAGGTCCATAGCTATACTGCAGGTTGCACTACTTATGGCATCAGTTATACTCGTGTCATTATGATTTCTTTGGATATGTTTGCGGTAGTTAACATCCATCTCTGTTCTTACTGCGATATTTGACATTGTCTTTACTGTTTCTACAGGATAATTCCCTATTGCAGTCTCCCCAGAAAGCATTACGGCATCCGTTCCGTCTATTATAGCATTTGCCACATCGGAAACCTCTGCCCTCGTAGGGCGGGGATTGCGGATCATCGAATCTAACATCTGCGTAGCCGTAATTACAGCTTTACCAACTTTATTGCATTTCTTTATGATGGTCTTTTGAACCATTGGAAGTTCTTCGGCTGGAATTTCAACACCTAAATCACCACGTGCAATCATAATCGCATCTGATACTGCGATAATAGATTTTAAATTATTCACCCCTTCTCTGTTCTCTATTTTAGAGATCACAGCTATATGATTTCCCTCGTTCTCTTCTAGTATCTCTTTTATGGCTAATACATCTTCTGTCTTTCTTACGAAAGATGCAGCAATGAAATCAATATCATTTTTTATAGCAAATTCAATATCAGCGCGATCTTTTGAGGTGACAGCCGGTAGGTTTAGATATACACCAGGAATGTTAATCCCTTTATTTGCAGAAATTATCCCTCGATTTAGTACCCGACATAGGATATCGGCTCTTTCTTTTATTTCAACTTCCTCTAATTCTACAAGTCCATCATCAATTAAAATCCTATCGCCTACCTTTACATCATTAGGCAAGCCTTTATAGCTGACACTGCAAATGGTTTTATCCCCTAAAACCTCTCTGCTAGTCAGTGTAAATATCTGACCTTCTTCGATAACATAATTGGGAGATGAAAATTTTCCTGTTCGTATTTCAGGTCCCTTTAAGTCAATAAGAATCGAAACCGGCAGGCCTAATTCCCGCCTTACCTCCTTGATAAGATCTATTCTTTTCTGGTGTTCTTCATGAGATCCGTGAGAAAAGTTTAACCTTACAACATTAAGTCCGCTTAAAACCATTTGCCTAAATACATCTTTAGATTCGCTGGCAGGACCTAGTGTGCAAACAATTTTAGTCTTTTTCATCTATCTTACCTCCCGAGATAAATAATAACATATTTTGGAAAATAAATCTATAGTAACATTTAGGTTTTTTGTCTGATCTAGCTATATAGCATATCTTCGAATATTTGAACATATACATGTCATGACGGGATGATTCTACCACAACTCAATGATATGAAGGGGGCAAATTAAATTGAAAGATTACATAGAAGAACGTGTCATTGAACTGGCACGATATATTTTAGAAACTAACGCAACCGTAAGGGCCACAGCAAAGAAGTTCCGGGTTTCGAAATCAACAGTCCATAAGGATGTCACGGAACGCCTCCTGGAGATCAGTCCTTCCATGGCTCAAGATGTTAAACGTATATTGGAGAACAATAAAGCAGAGCGTCATATTCGCGGCGGTTTAGCTACTCAAAAAAAATACAAAAGTATGAGGGAACAAGAATAACGGATAATATAGAAAAATCGTCTAAGAACACTTTGATAGTTTCCTAGACGATTTTTTTTATTCTATGAAGGAAGCTGGGTCAATTGGATTTCCGTCTTTTAATACTTCGAAATGAAGATGTGGAGGATCCATACTTTCAAAAAGTGCCGTTATGCCTACTCCACTTATTACATCGCCAGCTTTTACTACATCTCCTTCTCCAACCATACGATCTGTACTTAAGTTTGAATACCTAGTCTTATATCCATCTTTATGTGTCAGCTCAATTGTAATTCCTAACTTATCGTCATTGTATACTTTGGTTACAGTACCGTCAGCTACAGCCAGAACTGGAGTATCTGCAGGTGCTTGTATATCTATACCATTATGAACAACATACTGATCTAAGGTTTTGGAATATACTAGTCCATTTCCGGAATATCCTAAGATGATTTCCCCATTATTTACCGGGAAGGTAAAACCGCTTTTATTGTCCCTTTCTTGTTTTGACTTATCTGGTGGAGGCGAGGAATCTTTGCTATCTACTGTTGGTACCGGTTGTACAACATTAATCCCGCCTTTTCCTATCAAATCATCTCTCTCTTCAGTTATGTCGATGTCGTTATCATCTTCAGCTATCTGCCTTGGATCATTGTCAAAAGCTAAAATAGTAACTGCAATAAGAAGTAAAATACCGATTATTGTAATTATAGTATAACGATACTTCCATTTTGATCTTCCCTCATTACCTTTATCATATGCACTATTGCCGTCTACCCGCATAATATACACCTCCGTTAAAAAAATACCTTGCTAGAAGCTATTATTTCCGTTTATAACGGATATAATACCGAAGACAAGATATTTCACAAAAAACTTGCTTAACACATAGTTTCATATTATAATAGTAACATTTACAAGATTTATAGGAGGCATAATAAATGGGTAGATTTTTAATGGCAGAAGAGAATTTTAGAACAATTACTGGTGAAGATAAAATATTTGGAATCAATAAAAAAGCCAAAGAAATGATAGAAAAAGTAGGTAAAGAAAATGTTGCAAACGCAACAGTCGGCTCCTTATTAGACGAAGAAGGTAACCTTGTCGTCCTATCATCTGTGGTCGAAGTTTTAAAAGATCTTAACCCTTTAGACTATGCTGAGTATGCACCTATTGCAGGCCTTCCGAAATTTCTGGAATCAGTTAAAAAAGCTGTATTTATGGATTATGAACCTGAAGGATATATCGAGGCTGTTGCGACACCAGGTGGAACGGGTGCAATCCGCAACACAATACAAAATTATACTAAAAGGGGAGACACAATCCTGACTTCCGATTGGTATTGGAGCCCATATAAAACAATTACTCAAGAATTAGAGCGCAAATTAGATACCTACACTTTATTTGATGATAACAACAATTTCAACCATGCTGCTTTTGAGAATAAGTTGACAGAAGTAATGACACAGCAAGATAGAATAGTTGTAATTATTAATACTCCATCTCATAACCCCACAGGCTATTCACTTACTTTAAAAGACTGGGATAATGTAATCAATGCTGCTAAGAAAATAGCATCCGATAAGACCAAAAAAATAGTATTGCTAGTTGATATTGCATACATCGATTTCGCCGGCAATGCAAAGGAGTCACGTGAGTTTCTGTCTAAGTTAACTAACTTACCAGAAAATATTCTTCCGTTAATATCATATAGCATGTCAAAGAGCTTTACCCTCTATGGCATGCGTGGCGGTGCTCTAATCTGTATGTCACCGAATAAAGAAATAACCGATGAGTTTAAACTTGTAAACAGTTTTTCCTGTAGAGCAAGCTGGTCAAATTGCAATAGATCTGCTATGATTACATTGAGCAGTATTTACGAAGATGCTTCACTACTCAACAAGGTAGTAAAAGAGAGGGAAGTTGCCCAAACTATGCTCCTATCTCGCGGAAAGGCCTTTATGGACGAAGCTGAGAAAATTGGACTGAGCACCTGTCCTTATGATGCGGGATTCTTCATAATTGTCACATGTGAAAATCCTGAGGCTGTATCAGAGGAACTCTTTAAAGACGGAATTTTCACTGTACCTTTTGATAACAGAGGGTTACGAATTTCCATTGCATCGATATCAAAACCTTGGTGTTCCCTGCTTCCCGAAAAAATAGACAAGGCAATTAAAAAAGTTAACGCTAAATAAAGGACTGGGTTTATGAGTATTGAAAAAGTACAAGAACATACTTATGTACACGAACTAGACGTTGAAGTAGCCTATTTGAATGAAAACCAAACATTAAAACCTAGCGCCTATCAGGCGCTTTTTGCTCAATTAGCTGAAAACCATTTGTATTCGTTCGGTGCTGGAGCTAATGTAACCTTAAAGCATGATTTGGCATGGGTATTAATATCAATATCAATTGAAATTAGTAAACCAATAGATAAATGTATGAAATTATATGCTAATACCTGGTATTCACAACGTAAAGGCCCTTACTATCGACGCGAGTTAATATTCTATAACGATAAAAATGATATTATGTTTAAAGGTAGTACCTTCTCAATTCTTATGAACGTTAAGGATAGAAGTGTGTTTAGGAAAAAGGATCTTCCATTTTCCCTAACTACTCCTTATCCTAAGTTTTGTGTAGAAGCCAGCCCCCACTTTAGAGATGAAGGAGATTTTGACATAGTTGAAACCAGGAAAGTCTTAAACAGCTTTATTGATGGTTATGGACATGTCAATAACCGTTACTACAGTAATTTTGCCTATGATGCCTTTAACGAAGAAGAGAAAAATAGATTGAGCAAATTAAAGCGAATGGATATATATTTTAAATCAGAGATGCGTCTTAATGATTCATTTACAATTAAAAAATCAGCCGACCAGAATCAGATAATTATTCAAGGATATAATAATACTAAAGATGATATTTCTTTCGATATTGTATTTAAATTCGCTTAATACTTACAAGGTGAAAAAATGAATACCATAACAATATCAAATGATTTATTAAATAGGGAATTAAAAGATACCATTCTTTCTTATGCCGGAGAATATGTTGAAGATTACCAGATCGAATTCAAAGAAGGCAATATATACCTTGATCTATACCTTCAGGTTAAGGCTTTAGGACCCATTTTAGCAAAGTATAAATTAGAAGTATTGGATTTCAATTTTAACATTTACGAACATAACTTGAAGCTCTCATATTCAGAGTCTGTCAAATCAACCGGAAACATTGCACAAAATATGATGGTCAAAGCAATGGGTCTGAGGCCGGAAACATTTTTGCAGACGGCACTTGAAATGATCAATCATCCAGCTATTAATGCAAAGGATAAAAGCTGCTCTTTAGATTTAGAACAGCTTATTAATCTTCCTACGAATGGTCTTTTATCTAAGCTAAATATCAAATATCTAGATAGTCGCGACAATTGCCTTAAATTATCTTTTGGTATAGATATTTAATTAGATAAAATCTCTTTTTTGTTAATTACCTTAATTCCGTTCTCGCAAAGTACCTTTGTAGCCTTTTCCTGCTCATTTATCTTTAATACAAAATAAGGCATAAGATCCTGCTCCATAACAAAACTGTAGGTATATTCTACGTTAAAATCGTTTTTCGCCAATATCTCGAATAACTCATGAAGGCTTCCTGTTCGGTCTTCAGGCTCTACCACTATTACTTTACTAATCTTAGCTACAAAACCCTCTTCATTTAGCACTTTTAAAGCTTTGTCAGGATCATCTACTATTGTCCTAAGTATTCCATACTCAGTGGTGTCGAAAGCCACTATGGCACGAATATCTATATCATGCTTTAAAAAGAGTTTGGTTACCTTTTCCAAATGTCCCTTTTTATTAGGTAAGAATATAGAGATCTGTTTTATATACATACTACTTCTCTCCTCTCATATCGATAACCCTTTTGGCCTTGCCTTCGAATCTTGCAAGTGTTCTAGGTTCAACAAGATTAACTATAGCATCTATTCCTAGAATATTACGCAGACGGTCCCTGATATTTTGATTTAAGCTTTCTAATCGCTGGAACGATTCAAGTACATCAGCATCCGCAAGCTCTACATCGACCTCAATCTTATCTAAGTACCCTTGCTTATAGACTTTGATCTGATAATGAGGCCCTATGCCTTCACTATTAAGCAATACTTCTTCGATCTGAGATGGGAATACATTGACCCCTCCTAAAATCAGCATATCATCGGAACGTCCTTGTATCTTATCCATCCTTACAGTTGTACGTCCACACTCACATTTGTCATAATTAAGTGACGTTATATCCCCAGTCCTATACCTCAAAACAGGAAGTGCTTCCTTTGTAATAGTTGTTATTACAAGTTCACCAGCTTCTCCTTCCCCAAGCACCTCACCTGTATCAGGATCTATAATTTCAGCTATGAAATGATCCTCACTTATATGCATGCCCTTTAACGCTTGGCATTCACCTGAAATTCCAGGCCCCATCAATTCACTCATGCCATAGTTTTCAGTGGCTAATATACCCCAGGCTTCCTCAAGTTCGCAGCGCATAGCTTCTGTAGAGCCTTCGCCTCCAAACAAGCCGTACTTAAGCTTTAACTCTTTTTTAGGGTCAATACCCATTTCTTTAGCTACCTCAGCCATATGCAAAGCATATGAAGGTGTGCTTATAAGGGTTGTTGAACCAAAGTCCTTCATAATCATAATCTGTCTCTTTGTATTTCCACTTGACATAGGAATTACTGATGCCCCAATATGTTCAAGACCTTGATGAAGACCAAAAGCTCCAGTAAAAAGCCCGTATCCAAAAGAAATTTGTGCTATATCCTCATCGGTGACTCCTACCATAGTTACAATTCTTGCTATAAGCTCCTTCCAGGTTTCCATGTCCTTTTTAGTATAGGCTACTACTGTAGGCTTACCCGTCGTACCTGAAGATGCATGAAAGCGTACAATTTGTTTATGGGGAACAGCAAAAAGCCCAAAGGGATAGTTCTCTCTAAAATCATCTTTTACCGTAAAGGGTATCTTCTTAATATCCTCAAGACTCTTTATATCTCCGGGCTCAACACCGTGATCCTTTAGCTTTTGTCTATAATACGGAACATTCTCATATACTCTTGTTACTGTCTCTTTAAGTCTTTTGAGCTGAATGGCTCTGTACTGTTCTCGATCAAGTTTTTCGTTTTCGCTCCAAATTTTACATTTGTTCATTTGTTTTTCCTTTTCTATTTAGTCTTTTTTATAATAAAATAGATGCCAATAGCTATAAGAAGTACTGCCAATGCAATTTCCTTTGGTACCCAAGGAACAAAACCTCTTAATAGCACAAAGGCTCCTAATAAGATCAAAATGATGCCAAGGATTAATGGTCCTCTCTGGCTACTATTGTTTTTTCTTTCAACCGGTTCGTAATCCTCCGTATATAGAGGATCTTTCCTTCTATCGGGAATTACAATTGCAGCAATTATATAAGCAATAATTCCTGCACCACCCATCAGAGTAAAAATCACTAACAATAGGCGTACAATGACCGGATCGATATCAAAGTACTCTCCTAATCCCCCGCATACTCCCAATAATACTCTATTGTCTCTTGATCTATATAATTTATTTCCCAATACCTTGGCCTCCTGATATAATAAAGATATTATATCATTTTTTTGATACATTTGTACAGCAATCGAGTTTATACATAGAAATTATCAATATTTATATTTATCATATACCAATTACCAATTTTACTCTAAACACTCTCTATGATAATATTTATATATTAGATAATAATCTATTTAGGAGATTGATATGAATAAAATAATAGATGCCCGAGGGAAAAACTGTCCTATCCCTGTAATAATGGCTAAAAAAGAAATTGATAGTAATATTGATTTCTTTACTTTACTAGTTGACAACGAAACAGCAGTTGAAAATCTTAAGAGGCTTGCTAATAATAGTGATTATGAAACTAAAATAGTTGAAGATAATTCAGACTTTAAAGTCGAGTTTACTAGAGAAGCAAGTGCCGATAGAGAAACTAAAAAAGATTCTGATAAAACTTGGGCTGTATTCGTAGGTAGGGAAGGTATAGGAGATGGAGATATTGAATTAGGATCATCTTTACTAAAGATGTTCTTTTACACCCTTACACAAGATGAAAATATACCTAGCTACATTCTTTTTATGAATGACGGTGTTAAAGCCACTACGAATAATGATCAGGTTATTGAACAGTTAATAACGCTAAGTGAAATGGGAGCAGTAATATTAGTCTGCGGAACATGCCTTAACTATTATAATATCACTGATAAATTAAAGATAGGTACTGTAAGTAATATGTATGATATAGTCAATGCTATGAAAGCTGTTGATAAGGTCATTACACTTTAGAGTTAGAGTTATGGAACACTATGTAATCACATTTGAAAGTACACATGCTGCTATTACAATAGAAAGAGCATTAAAAAAAACATTTAAGATCACAATTTTGCCTACTCCTAGAGAGATTTCTCATGGATGCGGTATTGCTATACGTTTTTCAAGCGAGGATTTTGAATCAATATTCCAACAGTTGCAAACTTCTCCTATAGATAAAAATATGTTCAGCATTTATCACTTTTTAAACGGAAATTATAAAGAGATCGATTAATATACCAAGAGAGTCCCACATATTGCGTGGGACTCTCTTTATATATATTTGAGAAGAAAACTGAAAAGCTTATAAGAAATGGATCGCTTTATCTAAAGCAGCGTTGAAAGCTTCATGGAATACTTCAGAAACTGTTGGATGCGGATGAATTGCCATAGCAGCTTCATCTAATGTTGATTCAAGTTTCATAGCTACTACTGCTTCAGCAATCATATCTGTAGCATGCAAGCAATACAGATGTACTCCAACGATTTCGTTGTACTTAGCTTCGGCTATTACTTTTATAAAGCCTCTCTCATCTCCAGCAACCTTTGATTTTCCGTTAGCAAGCATCGGGAATTTACCAACTTTGATTTCGCCATACTTTTCTCTAGCCTCGTCTTCTGTCAATCCAGCACTTGCTATTTCAGGTTGAATATAGATGCAGGATGGGATGCTGTTATATTCCATTACAGTATCCTTGCCACAGATGTTTTCTACTGCAACGATACCTTCCATAGATGCAACATGAGCTAACATTGCCTTGCCATTTACGTCACCTATTGCATAGATGTTATCTACAGAAGTTCTCATGCGTTCATCTGTAACGATAGCACCTCTCTTATCTAGCTTGATTCCAAGCTCATCACATGGTACACCCTTTAATGAAGGAGTTCTTCCTGTTGCCAATAAAACGTTAGCTGTTTTAACTTCTTCAAGTTTACCATCTTTTTCAAATACTACTGAATCCTTAGTAACTTCTTTTACGGCTGCAGCTTCATAGACATCAATGCCCATCTTGCGTAGATGATCTGCTACCTGAGCACCGATCTCTTTATCTGTAGCTGTACGTAGTATCCTGCTGCGGACAATTACTGTAACCTTACATCCGATGCTTGCAAGGAAGTATGCAAACTCGATAGCAATTACTCCGCCTCCGAGAATAACCATGTCCTCTGGTATATAGTCAAGGTCTAATATTGCATCGCTATCAAATGTTTTCATAGCAGGATCGATCGGAATATTCATATATTCAATATCGGAACCTGTAGCAATGATCAGGTATTCTCCAGTTATTGTCTTGTCGCCAACAACTACAGTATTCTTATCTTTAATAACCCCTTCGCCTGCAAATTTGGTAACTCCGTTACCTTTAAGAAGACCTTCTACTCCGCCAACCAGCTGAGAAACGACACCCTTCTTTCTTTTCTGTAGAGCCTTCATATCAAGCTTAGCCTTGGAGGTATCCACCTCAACAATACCAAAGTTGTTGCATCCTTTTACTTCTTTTAAAGCCTCTGCACTTCTAAGCAAGGTCTTTGTTGGAATACAACCTCTGTTGAGGCAAACTCCGCCCACGGTATCCTTTTCTATAAGAGCGGTTTTCTTGCCTAGCTGAGCCGCTTTTATAGCTGCTACATAACCACCTGGGCCTCCACCTATTACGATTACGTCAAAGTCTTTTGCGCCTTCGGATTTAGCTTTAGCAGGCTCAGGTTTAGATACCTTCTCCTCTGCAGCAGGGCTTGTAGCAACTTCTTCTACCTCTTCTTCTCCAAGTCCTTCCTTTAGCTGCTTTGTTGCTTCTGCTACTACAGCATCGATATCTTCGCCTTCATCTGCCACAATTGCAATTGGCAGAGTAACTGGGACAGTGTCTCCCTCTTCAATTAGGGTCTTAGCTAAAACTCCGTCTCTAGTTGCTTCAATATCAATTGCAGTCTTATCTGTTTCTACTGAGAATAAGGGTTCGCCTTTTTCTACCTTATCTCCTTCATTTTTATACCACTTAACTAACTTGCCCTCATCCATGTTAAAGCCAAGTTTGGGCATTATTATTGTATCAGCCATATTCTATACCCCCTATATTAGTAGCTCGATTGGGTTTTCCAGTAGTCTCTTAACTTCTGTAACAAACTGTGCAGCTAATAGCCCGTCAATTAAGCGATGATCCACTGTTACAGTTATATTCATCATAGGCTTTATAGCAATTGATTTGTTTCCGTCGTCATCTACAACTACAACAGCTTCATCCTTAGTAGAGCTAATTGACAATATTCCTGCTTCTGGTGGATTAATAATTGCTGTAAAGTTCTCTATACCGAACATACCTAAGTTCGATATTGTAAAGGTTCCTCCGCTATATTCATTAGGCTGGAGTTTGCCTTCTTTAGCTTTTTCAAATAGTACACTAGTTTCTTTAGCAATTTCCACTACAGATTTCTTATCTATCTGTTTTACAACTGGTACGATCAAACCACCAGGTGCTGCAACTGCAATACCCAAATTAACATATTTATATTTTTGAATTTTATCGCCGATTAAAGCTGAGTTCATATCAGGATAAGTTTGTAATGCCTTGCTTACTGCTCTAGCGATAAAGTCAGTTACTGAAACCTTCTGATCTTGTGCAGCATTTACTTGCTTTCTAATATCAAGAAGCTTTTCTAAATTTACCTTCTGTGTGAAGTACAGATGTGGTGCTGTAAACTTGCTTTGAGATAGTCTATCTCCGATAATCTTTCTTACACCTTCGTAAGGAACTTCTTCTAGTATAACCTTACCATCATCAGTTAATTCACCGACAGCTGCCAGATCAAGCTCATCAGCAGTAGATCCAATAGCTGCTAAGACGTCTTTCTTCATGATCTTGCCATGGACGCCAGTTCCTGCTAGCTCATCTAAAGAAATGCCGTGTTCATCAGCCATCTTCTTAGCAACTGGGGATACTCTAACCTTGCTTGAAGCAAGATAGTCAAGAATATCCTTTTCACAGATACCGCCTTGGTATCCTGTTCCTTCTAGTGACGATAGTTCATCTAAATCCAGACCATGCTCTTTAGCTACTCTTCTAGCCCTTGGGGTTATCTTTAATCTACCACCAATCTTTGTTGACTTTTTCTCTTCAACAGGAGCTTTAGCTGGTTCAGGTTTTGATGCCTTTTCTTCAGCTACAGCAGGGCTTGCCTCAACTTCTTCTCCTAACCCTTCCTTAAGCTGCCTTGTCGCTTCTGCCACTAATGCGTCAATATCTTCACCTTCATCTGATAAAATTGCAATTGGCAAAGTAACAGGAACAGCGTCTCCTTCTTCAATTAAAGTCTTACCTAAAACTCCGTCTCTAGTTGCTTCAATATCAATAGCGGTTTTGTCTGTTTCTACACTGAATAAAGGTTCTCCTTTTTTAACAGGGTCACCTTCTTGTTTGTACCAACGAACAAGTTTCCCTTCATCCATATTAAAGCCAAGTTTTGGCATAATTACAATATCAGCCATACTTACACCTCTATTCCATCATCTTTTTAACTTTAGCTATTATCTTATCAACCGATGGTATTATCGGGAATTCAAGAGCTGGGCTAAATGGAAGAGGAACATTAGGTGTTGCGATTCTTCCAATCGGTGCATCAAGATAGTAGAATACATCATCCATTACGTCAGCACCTATTTCTGCTCCTATACCACATCTCTCATGTGCTTCGTCTACAACTAGTAATCTTCCTGTTTTCTTTACTGATTCAACTACAGTTTCACGATCAAATGGTACTATTGTTCTTAGGTCTATAATTTCTACTGAAATGCCTTCTTTTTCTAATTTCTTAGCTGCATCCATTGATTTCATAACTTGTGATGATGTAGCTACGATTGTAAGGTCAGTACCTTCTCTTACGATATTTGCTTTACCGAAAGGAATTGGCTCTACAACATCATCAATCATAAATTTATTAGTGTATTCCATCTTGTGCTCGAAGAAAATTACTGGGTTGTCATCTCTAATCGCAGTCTTTAATAGGCCCTTTGCTTCCTGTGCAGTTGATGGAACAACAACTTTCAATCCTGGGAAATGAGCAACCATTGCCTGCATACTCTGTGAGTGCTGAGCTGCAGAAGATCTACCTGCACCGATAGGAGTTCTTATTACCATAGGAACTTTTGCTTGTCCACCAGACATATATCTGATCTTAGCAGCTTGGTTGATTACTTGGTCAGCTGCTACCAATAAGAAGTCGGAGAACATAAGCTCTACAACTGGTCTAAGTCCAGTTAAAGCCATCCCTACTCCCATACCTACTATTCCTGCTTCACTTATAGGTGAGTCTTTTACTCTAAGATCCCCATATTTCTCTAGCAAGCCAACCGATGTTTTAAAGTTTCCACCGATAAAACCAATGTCTTCACCTATCATCATGACTTTGTCATCTCTTGCCATCTCTTCGTCTAATGCTTCACAAATTGCATCTCTATATAAAATCTCTCTCATTTTTACCCTCCTACCTAATCTACAAATACATCAGTGTATGCTTCTGATACATCAGGATATGGACTTTCTTGTGCAAAAACAACAGCTTCCTGAACTTCCTTCTCAACAGCTTCTTCAATCTTAACGATTTCTTTTTCAGTTATATTTTCTTTGCGTAATTTTTCTCTGAAGCTCCTGATAGGACAACGTTCCATCCAAGTTGATTTTTCGTTTGGATCTCTTCTTTCTCTGTATTCAGCTGGGTCTCCTACGTGGTGACCTTGCCATCTGTAGGTCTTGCATTCTAATAGAGTTGGACCGTTACCGCTTCTTGCTCTCTTAACTGCTTCTTCAGCTGCTTGATGTACTGCTATTACATCCATACCGTCAACGATAACTCCAGGGATACCATATCCGATAGCTCTATCAGAAATATCTGATACTTTAGTAACATCCCTAATATCTACTGATATACCGTAAAGGTTGTTTTCAACAACATAAACAATAGGTAGATCCCAAGCTGCTGCCATATTAATACTCTCATGGAAAGTACCTTCGTTTGATGCAGATTCACCAAAGAATGAAACTGCAACCTGATCAGTTCCTAAATACTTAGCAGTATATGCTGCTCCTGTTGCAATCGGGATTTCCCCGCCTACGATACCGTTAGCGCCAAGGATTCCTAAATCCAATGCCATTATGTGCATGGATCCTCCTTTACCCATTGAGTATCCGTCTGCTTTACCTAGAATTTCTGCCATCATTCTGTCTATCTGAGCCCCACGAGCTATCAGGTGGCCATGACCTCTATGGGTACTACCGATATAGTCATCTTCTCTCAAAGCTGCGCATACTCCGGTAGCAACTGCTTCTTGTCCTAAATAAAGGTGAGCTAGACCAGGCATTAATCCTTTCTTATAGAATTCAAATACTTCTTCTTCAAATCTTCTCATTCTGTACATGGTTTCATAGAAACTTAAAAGTTGTTTCTTGTCATAGACTTTTTCCATCATAACCTCCTATTTAAATCTCTGGGATTAATATTATCAATTTTATTATAAGCAATTCTCGTGCCAACTATTAAATACTTTAAAATGTCTTAATATTATGCTATTTCATTATTAAAGCTCGTTTTATAGTGTCAAAGTTACTAATATGATGTGTAATTTTGTCACATTGCGTCTCACGACCAGTAAAAAAAATAGGCAGACACATTTCATGTCTGCCTAGCATTCTAATTAAAGATTTGAACCTTCCAATTCCTCGATCGGTTTGCCTGTAAACGTCCTGTCAGAATGCCTTCGAGCAGATAAGATTTCAAATCCAAATTTGTCTTGGATTGTTCCAAGTATTCCCTTGGAAGCAAACAGGATTACCAGGATTGCAATAATTCCAAGTATAATCATGCTTATTCCTCCAAACTGTGATAAGTATTGGTTGAGGAAAACGTATATTATTGCACCTAGTATTGGCCCTGATACCGTTCCTATACCGCCTATTACAACAATGAACATGCCTGCGATTGTCCAGTTAATAGCAAATGCTGCGTAAGGCTGTACCCAAACCTGGCTCATGTAAAAAAGACCACCGATAACACTGGTTAAGAAACTTGATATCATCATACAGTAAAGTTTCGTTTTGAAAATATTTACTCCAGATGTTTCAGCTGCACTATCATTATCTCTGATAGCGATTAGCCCCAATCCAAGTTTAGATCTTAATAGGAACACAACAATTATTACCGTAATAATAGCTACTACCAAGCTGTAATAATAGATTGTTGAGGTAGGCATTCCTCTAACAGCTTTGATAAACATACCATTTCCGCTTCCTACATAATTCCATCCAGCAAAAATAACGATAAGCGCTTCTGCTGTAATCCAGGTTGCTACCGCAAAGTACATTCCTTTCATACGCAGCAGCAAGTAGGAGAGCCCAACGGAAATAAGCATCGCTACTAGACCTCCGATTATGAGACCTAGGAAAAGAGGCACACCATAATAATTTGAAAGAACCGCCAGTGCATAACCACCGATACCTATATATATTTGTTGCCCCAACGAAACTAGACCTGCATATCCAGCCAATAGATTCCACATTTGTCCTAAGCCTATATACATGCATACTAGCATGAAAAACATGACTGTATACTGACTTCCCCAACTAGGTACGGAAAATAATGCTACTATCACGATTATTAAGGCTATAAATTTTAGTATGGTACTTCTACCACTTAATAAGTTAGTTTTCATTGTAGTTACCCTCCTTTCCTATTTAGAGAACAAGCCCTGAGGTCTGAATATCAGCATTACAAGCAGTACAATATAACCTGTGAGCAGTTGAGCTTGCGCACCAAAGAAATGCGCTCCTAATACCTGTGCTAAGCCAAATAACAAACCTGCAACAAGTGTTCCATAAGTACTACCCATGCCTCCGATAACTACAACGGCAAAAGCGATAACCAAATATGATGATCCTGAAGTCGGATAGAAGTTGTAGATCATACCAACCATGACGCCCGCAATCGCTGCAGTAGCTATTGAGATACCCATCGCTAAACCATAGATGTTCTTGATGTTAACACCCATTAGCTGAGCTACTTCTAGATCGTCCGCTGCTGCCATAATTGCTTTACCCTGGTAAGTCTTTTTGAAATATGCGCCAAGTATTAGTATTACAACAACACCAACTACACAGCTGATCAAATATATTACTGGAATTCTTATTCCGTCACTTATAGTTATACTCTTTAATGTTATTGAGCTATGCAAATTCCTAGCATCAGCAGTAAAGAAGTACAGAAGTAAATTCTGTATTACAATTGAAAGACCGAAAGTTATCATGAGCGTCGGTTCTGCACCCTTCGACAAAACTTTATTAAGCATAGTATTCTGCACTACAAATCCAATGCAAAACATCACTGGAACAACAATTATTAGTGACAAGAATGGACTTATGCCTAGAGTTGATGTTACTACTAAGCTAATATAGCTCCCAAGAACCAAGAAGTCCCCATGCGCTAGGTTAGTGAGTTTTACAATACCGAATATTAAGCTCATTCCTATTCCAATCGCTGCGTATAAACCGCCAAGTAGGACTCCTTGTATCAAAGATTGTATCAACGCATCCAAATTGTATTCCACCTTTCTAACTATTTCAAACTTATAATCCGAAATAGGCTTTTTTAACCTCGTCTTCTGTTAATTCTTGGGAATTTCCTTCTAGGACGATCTTTCCTTTAAGCATTACATAAGATCTATCGCTTATCTTTAAACTTCGTTTTACGTCCTGTTCAACAAGAATCACAGTTAAACCTTCTTTATTAATTTGACGAATTGTAGCGTAAATATCCTTAATAACAGTAGGAGCCAGTCCTAATGAAATTTCATCAAAACAAACCAATTCAGGTTCTGACATCAATGCCCTACCAATAGCTACCATCTGTCTTTGTCCACCACTCAAACTACCTGCAGCCTGATTTGCTTTTTCCTTTAGGATTGGGAACAGTTCATATACTCTCTCCAAGGCTTGATTTCTTTCTTTTCTAGCTTTAGGAGTATATGATCCCATAATTAGATTATCTAACACAGACATCCTTGGGAAAACGCGTCCACCTTCAGGGACAGCTATCAGACCCATTTCTACTAGCTTGTGAGTAGGAATACCTGTGATGTCTTCACCTTTATAGTATACTTTGCCACCACTTGGTTTCATAATTCCGACGATGGCTTTCATTAAAGTTGATTTACCAGCACCATTAGTGCCTATTACTGAGATAATCTCACCTTTCTTTATATCAAAGGATGCGCCTTGTACTGCTTGGAAGTCTCCGTACTTAGCGTTTATATCCTCTGCTTTCAATAAATAATCACTCACTCTTCGTCAACCCCCAAATATACTTCCTGTACTTCAGCACAATTCATAGTTTCTAATGGATCTCCATATCTAAGGAGGGATCCTGTGGAAAGACACATTAATTTATCAGTAGATTCCACCATCGTCTTAATGACGTGCTCAATCCACATAATGGTAATTCCAGTAGTTTTTAAATCCGCAACTAAATCCTGAACATCTTGGACTTCCGCCTCTGTAAGCCCGGCAGCCACTTCATCCAACAAGAGAATTTTGGGATTAGTTCCAAGTGCTCTTGCAATTTCCAATCTTTTTCTATCTAACAACGTTAGTTGTCCAGCTAAGATATCTTTCTTTTCATATAACCCTACTTTTTTAATTGCTTCTATACAATATGGTCTTGCTTTAGCTTCAGTTCTTCCCGCTCCGTATGAAGCTCCAACTAAAACATTTTCAAATACTGTCATACCTTCAAAGGGTCTAGGAATCTGATAGGTCCTTCCTAAACCTAAATGACATCTTTTTTCAGGTGACATTTTGGTAATATCTACACCATCAAAAATTATTTTCCCCTGAGTCGGAATAACCAATCCTATCAAAGCATTCATTAAGGTTGTTTTCCCGGCTCCATTAGGGCCAATCACTCCTAGTACTTCTCCTTCGCGAAGCTCAAAGGACAATCCGGGAATGATTTTAATACGACCATATGCCACATGTATGTCTTCTACTTTCAGTATTGTGCTCATATTTTCTACTTCCTACATATTTTTATTAACTAAGTGATAACGGATTAAAAACATAAAATGTAAAAAATATTAAACTAATATTTCATTACATCTTTTCAGTAAATCACAAGGGATTTACATCCCTTGTGATTTTGCTTAATTAATAATTGATATAAGTAATACTAGTTTACCCAGTTCTTGTTATTTCATTAATCTGATTTCACCTGTTTCTGGAATTTCTGAGTTCTTCCAGTTGTTCACAATTTCAACGTCTAGGGTACCATCGTCTTGCAATGTCCATTGACCCAATACGATAGGAGTGAATGCAAGATGATCTTCGTTGTACTTGATTGGTCCTACAACAGTAACCATATCAGTTTCAGCAATTGCATCTCTGATAGTTTCTGGTTCTAGGTTCTTACATCTCTTAAGTACGTCAATTGCAATTTCTACAGGTGCATACTTATATCCTATTGTTGCTGTCCATACTCTACCTGATTCTTGAGTATAAAGCTCAAGGATATCTTTAGCTGTTTGACCGGTTATTGAAGATGGATATGGGTGATGTGGGCTCCACCATACTTCGATTGTCTGGCCATCTGCAAGCTCTGGACCCATTGCTGTAGCACTTGCATTAAACAGTATGGATCTTCCTTGTGAGCTGAAGATAGGTTCGAAGCCTAATTGTGAAGCTTGTTTCATGAAGTTTGCAAAATCAGGAGGAATATTACATCCTGCAATGATTTCTACGCCGTCTTGCTTAAATTGGTTAATAACTGAGCTCCAGTCACTGTTTCCAATTGGATATCTTCCTGGATCAGAAACTTTGTAACCATCTTGAGGTAATCTTTCAGCAAATACAGGTGCCCATGCTAATCCGTCTGGGTCATTCGGGAAGAGCAATCCTACTGTTTTGCCTTGTAATCCAGCCTCAACCCATGAGTCTCTATATAGTTCGTAAACACTGTCAATTGTCCAGAAAGCGTGGAAGGCCCATTCATAAGGTCCGCCTGCTTTCCATGGGTCGATAGGACATTCTGTAGAGATTACTGGCACGCCATATCTCTCACCCATGGCTGATACTGGAAGTGCAGTATCAGGTGTATGTCTAGCAATCAGCAGATCCACACCTTCATCAACGATTAATTTTTGAGTTACTTCAGAGGCCTTAGTAGAATCACTCTCAGTATCAATGAATACTAGTTCGATTGGCAACTTCTTATCATATTCTTCGATATAGATGCCGCCATCATCGTTGATTGGTTTAATAGCGAGTTCTTCTGCCCAAGGTGTACCCTCACCGAAGTCAGCTAATGGTCCGGTTGTTGGATTAGGGATACCAATCTTAATGCTGGTTCTTTCATCACCTGCAGCACCGCCACCACCGGTTTCTTCAGTGCCGCCACCGCCACCGCAACCTACGAATAGACTAGCGCACATAACAAATACAAGCGCTAATGCAAAAAATTTTCTCAATCTCATTCTGTGTCCTCCTCATAACTTTAGTTAATACTAAGAAGTATTGAACTATAACTTAACATACTGTAAGTTATAGATAAATAATAACATGAATAAAATAAATAAACAAGCTTAAAATATTAACTTAAAGTATTTTTTAATTCTAGAGTCGTCAATCATTTGTGACAAAGACCTCTGAAAAACATTCTTTAAAAATGTTTGGTTGTTTTTCTTATTTAACTGTCATTAACAATAACATCCTAAGCTACGTTTTTAGTGAAATATTCTTCAACAACCTCATTTGGCGTTTTAAAGTTTAATACTTTTCTTGCAATATTGTTATACCTTGTTTTGTATCTATTAAATGCTTT
>JAAYSU010000068.1 GCA_012523915.1 Clostridiales bacterium | reverse complement strand
TGGAGTTTGAGTTTTTTGGCAAAGCAACCCATGCATCCTCTTCTCCGGAAGAAGGAATAAACGCCTTAAATGCTGCTGTCATCACAGTAAATTCAATAAATGCCCTCAGAGAGCATATAAGGGATGATTCGCGTATCCATGGAATCTTAATAGAAGGGGGAGAGGCTCCTAATATTGTCCCCGAATATTCTAGACTAAGGTATTATGTTCGCTCAAAGGATAAAAAATACAATGAAGAGATTGTTTCTCGTGTAGAAAACTGCGCCCGAGCAGGAGCTCTTGCAACAGGCTGCCAAGTTAATATATCATTATTTGAGGAACCCTTTGACAACCTAATAACTAACAAGGTATTAATGGATATTTTTGAAGATGTGATGAAAGATATTTACCAGGTAGAATTTGGCGATCAACCAGATATGGGTTCCTTGGATATTGGAAAGGTAAGCCAGGTCTGCCCAACAATACATACCTATTTTGATATCACAAATAACGATTTTTCTATAGTAGCCCATACTCGTGAGATGGCAGAATGCACAACCACAGATTATGCTAAAGAACAAATGATGCATACAGCTTGTGCCTTGGCCCTTACAGCTGTCCGTGTTTTGATGGATCCAAAACTCTATGATAAAATAATGACTGAATTTAATAGTATTAATAATAGTTAGAGTTATTAACATATGAAGGAAGTTAAAAATGGAGAAATTTAAAGATATTAGAGAAAAAATCATGAATAACTATGATTCTTTTTCGAATAATGAAAAAAAGGTAGCCAAATATGTTGTTGATAATTTATCAGAAATTGTCCTACTATCTTCTACAGAGCTTGCTTCAAAGGCACAGGTTAGTGACTCCACAGTAGTAAGGTTTGCCAAATCATTAGGCTACAAAGGATATTTAGAATTTAAAAAGAACCTTAAAGAAAAAAACAGTGTTAAACGAAATCCCTATGACTATTTAAAAAAGATGGAATCTAAATATAATAGTAAATATATAGATTCTTATCTTAGCACCCTTCAAGGTGATTTACATAATTTTATAAATAACTTAGATTATTCAACAGTTAATGATATTGTCCATAAGCTATTAAAAGCTTCTACTGTTTATTTAGTTGGGATAGGATCTGACGCTGTCATAGCCACCTTTTTAAATAACTATTTAGGCTTAATGGGCATTAATACAAGATGTATACGGGAGGGTGGTTTGCCTCTAAAAGAAGCACTATACCAGTTAGGCCCCGATGATATTATCTTTATGTCTGGATTTCCTCAGATTTTAAAAGATGAAAAGTGGGTGGCGGATTTTTGTAAATTAAGAGGGGCCCAGTTGATAACCGTTACAGACTCCTTAATTACATCATCTTATTTGAACAGCGATATTAATGTAGTAGCCAAGGAAAGCGTAGATAACTTTTTTAATTCTTCTGTTTTACCCCTAGTATTTTGTAATATTTTATTATTAAGATTATACGAAACATCACCTGATAGGATAGAATCAGCCCTTAAAAAATATGGGGAAATACTAAGTGATGAAGAATTGTATATATAAATATTTAAAACTGTTAAAAACAATGCCGAAGAAAAAGATCTTCGGCATCAGTATTAATAATATGTAAATATTAAACTACAAATATCTCCTGTGGAGTTTCATGCATGCGTACCGCTCCGTCTTCTGTAATTAAATAGTTATCTGTATATGCACCGGCACCTTTACCTATTTTAATCTCTGAATGAAGACCGAAGTACATGTTAGGTTGGACTTCCATATTTTCATCCGCACTGATTCCGGTGCGTTCTACAAGATCGTATCCTTGGCCATGGCCCAATAAGCGTTTTTCCTCTGGTTGACCGAGGTCTACTAGATAGGCGTTTACTTTCTTCATAAGATCTGCAAAATTTGCTCCTGGCTTAAGTAAGCTTGCAGCATATTGCTGTACCTTCTTTGATGTTTCCCAGGCTTCTATCATGTCTTTATGGGGTTCGCCTAAAGACCAAGCACGTTGGATTTCTGAATAGAATCCTCCGGGGCCAGAGCATTCAATTAGAATCTGAATACTATCTCCTTCACTTAATCTTCTATTAAGGAAAAAGGTGTCTAAGAAAGGAGTTGGTTCTCCTGCTGGGGCTGAGCCGATTTTAATTAGTTGTTCTTCGCTGCCCATATTAGCTAAAAGGTGTTTCATTTCATTTAGGATTTCGTACTCATATATACCAGGTCGTATTATTGAAGCTAGTGCAGCACAAATATTATCATGCATTTTGACTGCTTTGCGTACATAAACTAGTTCATCTTCACTTTTAACAGCTTTAATCTTGTCAACTAGTTCAGTTGCTTCGACAAATTTTACTTCCTTTAGATTCTCTGTTAAATATCCATATAGAGCTGCATTTATAAGTCCAAGGTTAACAAATCCTACAGTTTTATATTTTCTCTCTTTTATAACTTTTGCAATTGTTTCAGCATCATAGTGTTTAGTAAAATCAAGGGAGCGGAAATAGGGGATGCCGAGTCTTAATCCAACACCTCTTACCGCCCACTCGGGGTATAAGGGGTTGTCTGGTGAAGAGCTTGTGATAGTAATCATATCACCTTCTGCGGGGAAAAGGACGGATACAGGGTATGCGTGTTCTGCAGGGATATCAGTAAAATATCTTACATATCCTCCTAGAAATTTGTTATCATTTTGCATAATCAATAGATCGATTCCTTGTTTCTGCATCTCAACTTTAACTAGTCTCCAGCGCCTTTCGAGCTCAGTTGTCGGAATCGGGTATCTGATTCTTTCCTTGAACATTATAGCTCTCCTTTCACAACTACTCATTTTTTTCCATCACTTTAAGTATCGGCTAGAGCTAGTCTACAGTCAAGGAATAAATAAAAATAACGGAAACTAATCCGTTATTTTAAAAAGCATTGTCTATGTAAGGTTTAGATTTATATCTGCTCAAAAACTTCATCAAGATCAGGTAGTTCGGGTATTTCATATTTTTTTGCCCATTTTACCCTTCCCTCTTCGTCTATTAAAACGTTAACTCTCTTTGATGCTCCATGTTCACTGCTGAATATTCCGTAAGCGTCAGACACCTTTCCTAGAGGATTAAAATCAGATAGAATTTGTAGTTTCCCCAGTGAAAGTGCCTTTGCCCAGACTAACTTACTTGGCTGGGGATCTACGCTTAGGCCAAGGACAACTGTATTTTTCTCGGCAAACTTGTCGTAATTTCTATCTAGTGCTCGCATTTGATCGGTACATACTGATGTCCATGCAAGAGGGTGCCAGGATAATAGTACCTTTTTACCTTTAAATTCACTTAATGTTACATCATTGCCATATTGATCCTTTAACTTAAAATCCGGTGCAAGCTCTCCAACTTTTATCATATTATTAAACCCCTTTCCTTGTATTACATATACTTACCCTTTAGGGTTTAATATAATCAGTCTTAATTGTTAAATTTATTATTAACATTTTACATTTTATTCTATTTGTTGATATATTAAAGATTGTTATAAATGCTAATATTTCAACACTTGTTTTAAATATGATCTAAATATTTTCTAAAAAATAGAAAAAAAGATTGATAAAAGATAAACGAATTGGTATGCTTGAAGTAGATAGAATATCCTTTAAGGAGGAAGAATTAATGAGATCGATCAAAGATAGGAACCGTATTAAGGTAACTGTGAACAGACGACAAATTGAAGTATATGAAGGTTTGACCATACTTCAGGCATTGCTGCAAGAAGATATAAGTATACCACATTTATGCTATGACATAAGACTAGAACGAGCTAATGGCAACTGTGGCCTCTGTGTTGTTGAACTAGAAGAGGAAGGAGTAAAGACAGAGGTAAAATCATGCCAGACTCCTATACAAGAGGGAATGGTAATAACCACTAACAGCCCTGAATTAAGAGAGTATAGAAAGATTAGGCTCGAACAGCTATTATCCGACCATAATGCAGATTGTGTTGCTCCTTGTGTAAATACATGTCCAAATAATGTTGATATTCAGAAATATTTAAGGCATGCACAAGCAGGAAACTTTACCGAAGCCTTACAGGTAATTAAAGAGACCAATCCTTTCCCTGTTGTATGCGGTAGAGTATGTCCCCATCCCTGTGAGGCAGAATGTCGTAGAAACCTAATAGATGAGCCTGTAGCAATAAACTATGTTAAAAGGTTCGTTGCAGACTTGGATATAGAAAGTGAAGAACCTTGGAGACCTCCTATGAAGTCGGCATCAGGAAAGAAGATTGCAATCGTAGGATCAGGTCCTTCCGGTTTAACATGTGCATATTACAGCGCCATAAATGGTCACGATGTAACTGTCTTTGAAAGTCAGCCCCAAGCAGGGGGTATGATGCGCTACGGCATCCCTGAGTATAGGCTTCCAAAGGCTACTTTGGATAAAGAAATCCAGCTTATATTAGATCTAGGAGTTAAACTAAGAACAGGCAAGACAGTAGGAACCCATGTTATGCTATCAGACCTTCAGAGGGATTTTGATGCAGTATACCTTGCTATTGGATCCTGGGGAGCTACCCCCATGCAGGTTGAAGGAATCTGGCAGGGTATTAAGTATCTAGAGCAAAACGCTAAGGGTATAGATACAAATACCGGTAAGAATGTAATTGTAATAGGGGGCGGAAATACGGCTATCGACTGCGCCAGGACTGCACTGCGTAATGGGGCTGAGAAGGTAACTATAATGTACAGACGTGGACCTGAAGAAATGCCTGCAGAGCCCTTTGAAGTTGAAGAAGCTCTAAGTGAAGGTGTTGAAATAATCTATAAGATGGTTCCTGAAAAGATCGAAGCTAGAGGGGATAATAAGA
>JAAYSU010000067.1 GCA_012523915.1 Clostridiales bacterium | reverse complement strand
TATTAGAGCTATGTCCCGATGTTATTATCCAGCCCTCTACGGGAGGAGCTGTAGGCATGTCAGATATGGAAAGGTTAGCTTCACTGGATGTGGTACCAAAGCCAGAATTTGCAACTTTAGATTGTGGGACATTGAATTTCGGTGGGGATGAGATTTTTGTTAATACCGACAATACCATATTTAATTTTGCTAAGATAATGAAGGAAAGAGGCATTAAACCAGAGTTAGAAGTATTTGATAAAGGGATGATTGACATCGCCCTTAAGGCTGACAAGCAAGGTCTATTAGTCCATCCATTACACTTTGATTTTGTACTTGGAGTGCAGATGAGCGCTACACTGAGAGATTTGGTAATCATGGTAGGAAGCATACCCTACGGTTCAACATGGACTGCATGTGGTATTGGAAGATGGGCTTTTGATATAGCAGCAGGAGCCATTATTATGGGTGGTCATGTAAGAATAGGTTTCGAAGACACCATTTATTTAGAAAAAGGTGTTCTTGCAAAAAGCAATGGAGAGCTTGTAGAGAAAGTAGCAAGGATAGCCAAATTCTTTGGTAGAGAAATAGCAACTCCTGATGAGGCTAGAAAGATACTAAGTATTAAATAAGCAAACACAGTATATGAAAGAGGGAGGGCCTATCGACGTAACTTTCAAAGTATGTAGATAAGGCCTCTTTTATTAGGTGATATTATGTCATTTTCGTCAGATGTAAAAAACGAACTTTCAAGGGTTAATATAGATAAAAAGTGCTGCACCCTGGCTCAGATAGCTGGACTTATACGTGTGTGCGGCAGTGTTAAAATTTTTGGTGGAGGAAAGCTGGAGCTTAAAATATCTACAGAAAATGCGGCTATAGCAAGGTTGTTCTTAAAACGGATAAAAAGCTATTTTGGAGTCGGAGCAAACTTGCAGATAGCACAAAGGCCTATTCAGAGGAAAGGCCATGTCTACGAACTTTCTATAGGGTATGAAGATAATGCAGAGCAGATTTTAAGGGAGACGGGGGTTTTAGGAGTTAAAGAAGGATGTAATTATTTCCCCGATGATATCCCTTCTGATTTAATAAAGACAAAATGCTGCAGGAAATGATATCTGCAGGGAGTTTTTTTAGGTGCAGGTACAATCAGTGATCCGGATAAGGGCTACCATCTTGAATCTGTATTAAATAATGAAGTATTCGCTAATGAAGTAAGAAGGTTGATAAATGGCTTTGGACTCAAGTCTAAGGTGGTAGGCCGTAAAAACAATTATGTAGTTTATCTTAAAGAAGCAGAACAAATAAGTGACTTGCTTGCAATTTTAGGTGCGCATAATCAACTGTTAAAGTTTGAAAATGTACGGATAATAAAGGACTTGAGAAACAGGACAAATAGGATTGTCAATTGCGAGAATGCAAATATGGACAAGACTATAATCAGTGCAAGTAGACAAATTAAAGATATAAGGCTTATTGATGAAAAGCAAGGCATTGAGTCCCTTCCTCCTAAGTTGTACGAGCTTGCAAAGTTAAGGTTGGAGAACCCGGAAGCCACCCTATCTGAGTTAGGTGAGCTACTGGACCCGCCCTTGAAGAAATCAGGAATAAACCACAGATTTAAAAAAATAGAAGAGATCGCTAATAGGTTGAAATAAACCAACATTAAATGGAAAGGATAAAAATGAAAGGAGGGAAATAATGTCTATACTTACCAGCTATATTGTACCCCACCCGCCATTAATTGTACCTGAAGTGGGTAGGGGGCAGGAAAATAAAATAATGGATACAATTAATGCCTATCATAATGTTGCACGGGAAATATCTGAGATTAAACCGGAAACCATAGTGGTAATAACACCTCATTCTGTCATCTATCAAGACTATATACACATTTCACCCGGGAAAAAGGCTTCGGGAAATCTAAAACAGTTCGGAAACTTTAAGACTTCAATTGAGGTAGATTATGATGTGGAATTAGTATCCAAACTAGAGGAGTTAGCAATTCAAAATGAAATCTCTGCCGGGACATTAGGTGAAAAGTCAAAGAAATTAGACCATGGAACTATAGTTCCGCTTTATTTCATTAATCAATGCTTTGAAGATTACAAAATTGTACGCATATCTATTTCCGGATTGTCCTTCTTAGACCATTATCGTTTTGGAAAATGCATTAAAGAATCGGTGGAAAGTCTTAGAAGGAAAGTAGTTATTATAGCAAGCGGGGACCTCTCCCACAGACTTAAGAACGATGGTCCCTACAGTTATGCTGAAGAGGGTCCCATCTTTGATAAAAAGGTTACGGAATATATGAAGACAGCTGATTTCATGGGATTCTTGAATTTTGATGAAGGTTTTTGTGAATTAGCAGGGGAGTGTGGTCTGCGCGGTTTTATAATAATGGCGGGAGCCTTGGACGGATATTCTTTAGAAAGTGATTTTTTATCATATGAGGGAACATTTGGCGTAGGCTATGCGGTTTGCAAATATAGGGTTGCAGGCGATGCAGAAGAAAGGCATTTTGATCTTAGGTATGAAGAGGAGCTTGCGAAGAGGATGGAAAGGATTAAAGTTGAAGAGGATGAGTATGTCAAACTCGCGAGAAAATCCTTAGAAAGCTATGTGAAAAACAGAAAATATATCGACATACCTGAAGATGTACCTAAGGAACTGTTGGAAAACAAAGCAGGGGTTTTCGTGACTCTTAACAAGGACGGAAGATTAAGAGGATGTATCGGAACAATATCACCAGTGGAGGATTGTATTGCCAATGAGATTATACGGAATGCTGTAAGTGCAGGAACTGGTGACCCGAGATTTGATCCTGTAACTATAGAAGAACTGCCGGAACTCGTGTACAGTGTTGACGTTTTGGGTGAAGCTGAAGAGGTATCGGATGAATCCGAATTAGATGCTTTAAAATATGGTGTAATTGTAAGCAAGGGATTTAGACGGGGCCTATTACTACCCAATCTTGAAGGTGTGAAAACCCCAAGACAGCAGATAGAAATCGCTTTGCAGAAGGCGGGAATATCTCCTAATGAATCCTATAAACTAGAACGCTTTGAGGTGGTGCGCCATACATGACAGATGAGACAAGGGTAAGGTGCAATATTTGTCCCCACTTATGCAATATTAAAGAAGGAAATATTGGAATTTGTGGTGCAAGGACTAATAGAAAAGGAAAAATAGTAGCTGAGAATTACGGTAAAATTACTTCTATTGCACTGGACCCTATAGAGAAAAAACCGTTGAGGAGGTTTCAACGGGGTAGCAATATCTTATCTGTAGGTAGTTACGGCTGTAATCTCAGATGCTCCTTTTGTCAGAACTATTCAATATCTATGGAGGGTAAAAATAGGGACTATATAGCTGTCTCTCCTTCTGATCTTGTGAAAAAAGCAAAAGAATATGTACCAAGGGGCAATATTGGCGTAGCTTATACCTACAATGAACCGTTAATAGGCTATGAGTTTGTAATGGACTGTTCTAAACTGATTGCTGAAATGGGTCTAAAGAATGTTGTGGTCACCAACGGCTTTATAAACCAGGAACCTTTGGAAGAACTGTTACCTTATATACATGCATTTAATATAGACCTAAAGAGTTTTTCTCAAGAATTCTATAAAAAGATTGGTGGAGATCTTGAAGTAGTTAAAAGAAGCATAGGGCTAGCATCAAAGAAATCCCATGTAGAAGTAACCACATTGATTATAGCGGGGGAAAATGATAGTGAGGATGAAATGAGAGATCTTACTAAATGGTTAGCATCAATAGATCGCAAAATTCCCCTTCATATTTCGAGATTCTTTCCTGCCTATAAGATGTCTGATAAATATCCGACACCTATAAGTACGATAGTGAAGTTAACGGAAATCGCACGTGAGTCCTTGGATTATGTATATGCAGGTAATGTATAAATTGGCGAATATTTTTCTTTCATGTTCACAAAATAGCTTTAGATAATACTATACAAGGAGATGTGAATGATGAAAGAGCATACTAAGCCAAACCCTGATGACAGACGGGACAATGTTGAAAAGATAGAATACAATATTGGACAAACCCTTAAGAACATTGATCTAGCAGAAGAGATGATAGAAAAGACAGATGATGAAAAAATGAAACAGGATCTCATAGAAAAGAATGAAAGAAGAAAAGATGCACTTAAGGGTATGAGGGAAGAGATTAGAGAGGAAGCTATAGCAAGGGAGAAAGGTTATAGAAATTAATAATTATAAACACTTCTCATTAATTATTTGAGGAGTGTTTTTAAATTTTTTTTATAAGTTTCACCTTAATATCTTTACATTTCAACAATTTTGCTTTAAAATTAATTTACTAAGTGACACTCTCCTTAATGAATATTTATTCATCAAGGTTAATAGTAATAAAGGAGGATATTAAAAAAATGAAGAATGTAATTATTATTGGAGCCGCAGGACGCGACTTTCACAACTTTAACACCTATTACCGCGACAATGAGCTATACAAGGTTGTAGCATTTACTGCCGCTCAGATTCCAGACATTGATGGTAGAAAATATCCGGCAGAATTAGCCGGCAAACTATATCCTCAAGGAATTCCGATTTATTCTCAAGATAGGTTGGCTGAGTTAATTAAAGAGCTAGATGTAGATCAATGTGTCTTCGCTTATAGCGATGTAAACTATAAAGACGTGATGGGTGTCTCTGCAATTGTTAATGCTGCAGGTGCAGATTTTGTTCTTCTTGGGCCTAATAGCACATCAATAAAAAGCACTAAGCCAGTTATTTCGGTTTGCGCAGTAAGAACTGGTTCGGGCAAAAGCCAGACATCAAGAAAAATTATTGAAATACTTATGGAAAAAGGGCTTAAGGTAATAGCTGTTAGACATCCAATGCCTTATGGCGATCTGGTTGCCCAAAAGGCACAGAGATTTGCCACAATAGATGATTTAAAGAAGCATAAATGTACAGTTGAAGAGATGGAAGAATACGAACCCCATATAATCCGCGGGAATGTTATATATGCTGGCGTAGACTATGAAGAAATATTGCGCTTGGCAGAAAAGGATCCTGATGGCTGCGATGTTATCCTTTGGGATGGAGGAAACAACGACTTTTCCTTTTATGAAGCAGATTTATCGGTTACAGTAGTGGATCCTCTCCGCCCAGGTCATGAACTAAATTATTATCCTGGAGAAGTATCTCTCAGAGTGGCCGATGTAGCAGTAGTAAATAAGGTTGACAGTGCTAGCAAAGAAGGAATAGCCGCTGTAGAGGAAAACATTAAAAAGGTTAATCCTTTGGCCACAATTATAAAGGCTAACTCTAAAATCACCATTGATAATCCGGAAATCATAAAGGGGAAAAGAGTATTGGTAGTGGAAGATGGACCAACCTTAACACATGGCGAAATGAAATTAGGAGCAGGAACTGTTGCGGCACAAAGATTTGGAGCAGCAGAGATTGTAGATCCTCGTCCATATTTGGTAGGTAAACTTCAAGATACATTTAAGATTTATCCCAATATTGGCCACCTGCTACCGGCTATGGGATATGGTGAGCAGCAGTTAAGAGATCTTGAGGCAACTATTAATAAGACTGATTGCGATGCTGTAATTATAGGCACACCTATTGATTTAAGCAGAGTTATCAATATTAACAAACCTTGTACACGTGTCCATTATGAATTAGATGAGATTACTAGTCCAAATCTCCATGATATACTGCAGGACTTTATCAAGAAGCATAAGCTAGAGAAATAAAGCTATAGGGCTAAGGTGGCACCTACAGGGTAAATATGATAGTATATATACGTATGTAAGAATGGAGGTGCTACACTATGTCAGAAATGCCAAATTGTCCAAGCTGCAATTCAGAATATACATACGAAAACATGGACTTATTTGTCTGTTCGCAATGTGCTTATGAATGGAACAAAGAAGAGGACAGCAATGATGTGATCAAAGATGCCCATGGAAATGTTTTAAATGATGGGGATTCTGTCATTGTAATTAAAGATCTGAAAGTTAAAGGCAGTTCATCATCGGTGAAAAAAGGTACAAAGGTTAAAAGCATAAAGCTAATTCATGATGCTAGCGATGGACATGACATCGATTGTAAAATAGATGGATTTGGTGCTATGAAGCTAAAATCTGAATTTGTCAAAAAAGCATAATAAATAAGCAATTAAGATGACCGCCAAACTAGGTAAAGCTAATGGCGGTTTTCTTGGTTAAGGAGGTACAATGCTAAATATTAAAGAGCAGTACGAAATTGAAATTACAGATTTAAGTACAAAAGGTGAGGGAATTGGCAGGGTAGAAGGAATAGCCGTCTTTGTTCCCGCTACTATACCAGGGGACCTTGCCCTTATCGAAATTACAGATGTTAAGAAAAACTATGGGAAAGGAAAAGTTATAAATATCCTTTCGCCTTCAAATTATAGAGTTGAGTCTACTTGTAGTTATGAATCTTGTGGAGGCTGTAGCTTGCAGAATATGAGTTATGAGGGCCAGCTCTGGTTAAAGAAGAAATGGGTTATCGATCGGCTTACCCGAATCGGTGGAATTGATAATCCTTTTGTTCATGATGTTATTCCAATGGAAGAGCCTTTTCGCTATAGAAATAAGGCGGAATATGCGTTAGGACGAATCAGTGGAAAAGCGAAAAAGGAAAGAGGATGCGATATAGGATTCTATCAGGCTGGTACAACTAGGGTTGTAAATATTAATTCATGTCTTTTACAAACTGAAGTAGCAGATAGGATTGCCGATGTTATAAGAAGGTATGTAAAAGAAAGCAAGACTCCTATCTATGGCCCCAAGAGTAAAACCGGAGTATTACGCCATGTAGTTGTAAAAACTGCATTTAATACCGGAGAAATCATGGTTATTCTGGTAGCTACAGAGAAAAGCTTACAAAATATTGAGTGGCTTGTAGATGAAATATGTATCGAGTTAGAAGATTGCAAAGACTTTCAATTAGAAAGTGTGATCCTTAACGTAAACAAATCGAAAACAGGTAAGACTTTAGGAGATATTAATATCACACTGGCAGGTAACCCCACTATTAAAGATCACTTAATGGGACTTGATTTTGAAATATCCCCCACATCTTTTTACCAAGTTAACCCTATTCAAACAGTTAAGCTCTATGAAAAGGTTAAAGAATATGCATCTCTCAATGACAAAGAAACAGTATTAGATGTTTACTGTGGAGTAGGAACCATTGGCTTAATACTAGCAGATAAAGCAAAGAAAGTACTCGGTATTGAATCAGTAAAAAATGCATTTTTAGATGCCAATCGTAATGCTACAATAAACGGCATAGTAAATGCTGAATATATAAATGGGAAAGCTGAAGAGGAACTACCCAAACTAGTAAAGAAAGGCCTAAAAGCTGACCTAATAATACTAGATCCTCCACGTTCTGGATGCGAGCCAGAACTGCTAGAAGCAGTAGCAATGACCAATGCACCAAAAATCATCTATGTATCCTGTGACCCTGCAACACTAGCAAGGGATATAAAGCTACTTACAGATAAAGGCTATAAATATATTGAAGCACAACCAGTTGATATGTTTCCACATACTTCTCACGTCGAGTGCGTGACATTAATGTCGCGGGTAAAAGAGTGAGTATGTGAAAAAACCCTATATATCAAGGCTTTTTGCACACATGGTTATGAAACCCATTGAGGGAAACGAGATTTTTTCGCTCCGCGGAAACAAGTCCATAAAGGCAGTATTTGATAGTTAAGTGGTCAGATTAGATGTCAACCTTCGCGAGTGCACGATTTAGATGTTTTCTCGGATTTTTTTGAGGTTGTGTGGTCAGGTTGGATGTTAGTATAACGCTATGTCACGATTAAAGCGATAAATCGGGATTTGCCTTTTTATTGGATAAATAGATGATGCCGAGAATAATTTACAAGGCTTTAGTTCTTCCTCGACAACATATCAAACATCATACCATGACTATAAAACTTGAATGTTAATATGCGTTGCTTGTAGCAACGGGTAGTTCCTCATACAATAGTGGTAACGACCGAAAGAAAGGAGGTTATTCCTAATGTTAAACGAAAACATTAAAGCAATCAGAAAATCAAAAGGACTTTCGCAAGAAGAACTTGCTATCAAACTGAATGTGGTGCGACAAACAATCTCTAAATGGGAGCAAGGATTGTCTG
This sequence comes from Clostridiales bacterium, assembly GCA_012523915.1. Taxonomy (GTDB): domain Bacteria; phylum Bacillota; class Clostridia; order Peptostreptococcales; family Anaerovoracaceae; genus JAAYHT01. The sequence continues at coordinate 3,209 of JAAYSU010000067.1, read as the reverse complement.
TTCCTGATTCTGATATGTTAATCTCCATATCGGAAGTGCTTGATACACCTGTAAGCACTTTACTTGGGGAAACTGTTATTGAGTCGAAAGTTGATGACTTAAAAGCGATTTCCGAAAAACTGGAGATAATAAACTTACAGCTCGCACAAAGGAAGACCATGAGACGAAAAACGCTTCATTGGCTACTTATCTCATTGTGTGTGGTCATAGTAACAATTTCTGCGGTCTTAATAGCGTTTAATAGTCCTTACTTAGGTTGGAATTATAGTGACCCTGAAACCGCCGTTGTCGGAGTAGCTTTTCACTCATTTGAATGGCTGTTTGTCAGATTAGCACCTATTATCCTTATAGGGGCAATAGTTGGAATTTTCTTGACACGGAAGAAAGTATAAAACGGCTCTACTTTTGGGTACAGCTCAGACTTCAAAATTCCTGTTTGTTTGTGAACTAAACAAAAAATAATGCATGGCACTCTACGTTGTTATTGCCGTTGAGTGCCTCGTTTGTTTAAACCTTATTATCTCACCTTGTTGGTAACGATATTGCAAACCCAACTTCACATTCTGACTCGGGGATTGGCTTTCCTGCTGCACAAAGGATGCCATTATCATGAGCATAACCTCGCCCTTGGAATCCATGGTGTTTATGTTTTCTTTCTAGAAATAGACCAGTATGTTCTTGTCCTTAAGTTGACGGATATATTTCAGACAATCCAGTGTGCTTCGACCAAAACGGCTGATGGACTTTGTGATGATCATATCTATATTACCGTCCATACACTCGTCTACCATGCGGTTAAATTACCACCCATGCAAGGCACGCCCAAGAGACCGAGCCATAGGCGAAGGACGATTTTATGCGGGCTTCTGCAGAGTGCGTTGTCTTGATGTCCAAGGATCAAAAGAGTGAAATTAGGGAAAAGCCTGTAAATACGCAGTTTAGGAGTAAAAGATGGAAAAATGGCAAGTAAACATTGCATTAATAGAAATATTTTGTTGAAGCGTGTATAATTTAATAAATAGGTGCGAGGAGTGTATATTAACCCTAAAATAATCTACCATTTCTCGCCATTTTATAAATAAATTTAATGAGCGTAATCTGGATAAGAAATCAAGACTATACAGAACAAAATGCATTGAGCAACACTTAGATAGAATTGAGAAGATAGGAGACAAAAATAAATATAACTTGGAATCCCATATAGCTGAGGTGTTTTTATGAAAACGTTACTTAGTCTTTACCTGGTTCTTGCGGTTATATTAGCTCAGTTTTTCGCCGCCTATTTCTTTTCAAAGGGCAGAACTAGCTATCGAAAGGCATTCTCTGCCTTGGTTTTATGTATTAGTGTTTATTTGTTTGGTTATTTAATGATTATTAACTAAAACTTCGCAGATCAATAATCCCTATGCACCTTGAAAATTCAATATTTGGCTTTATGTAAATATCGTGATTCTGTTCTTATACACACTGTAAAAGCTTACCCTTAAGTTCCTTCGGAAGTGCAGCCATGAAAGCTTCCAGCAGTTGATCCAACTGCTCCGACGTCAGGGAGAGCTTATCTGTGATTGCATCAAAGAACACCTGCATAAGCAGATGGAAAGCTTGAATCAATGAAATATCGGACATTTCGTCCGCTATGCAGTAAAATATTTCACCTAACGTCCGTAAATCAGATGTCTGACGGTTTTCTACTGCTAACATCATGTATCTGGTAAAAACCACTGCTGTGTGTGCCGTCATAGCATCGTAGGAAAGGGAATTGCATTCCTTGCTCAGCTTCAGGTATGATTTGCATACCTTGAAAAAGACCTCGATATCCCAACGTTTTCCGTAGATGCGAATGATCTCATCCTCACTGATGTTCATATCAGTGGTGATAAGAGCCAGGTAGTCTTTACGCTTGTTCTTATTGCGGACATACACAATTCGAGCAGGAATCGATTTCTCATCCTTATTGAGAGCGACTTCTACAGACAGCAGATATCTGGACTTACCCCTCCGCTTTTTGTTTTGCTTATATATTTCCGTCAATGGCTGCATTTTTCCGTTATAGAGATAATGCATCTTAGGTGTTTTCTTCGCCATCGCAATAACGTCGTAGCCCATTTCCTTGATAGCGGTCAAAGACGATGGGGAACAGAACCAGGTGTCAAACAGCACATGTGATGCAGGAATCAAAGCTTTTTTAGCAGCCTTAATGAGTTCAAGAACTACAGTGGTTGCTTTAGTCTGGGCCAGATTACGCCTGGTATAACCAGCTGATCGCTTATCCAAAGAGACAGCTTCGTTGATTCGGTTTTTCCTGTTTTCAGTGGATAAAAGGCAGCCGTTTACAGGGATAAAGGTATTCCCGTCTGACCAACCAAGTGTAAGAAGGCGAAACCCCAATTTATAAGCCTTTTTAGTATGATCATATACTTTTGACAGCAGTTCCACTTTCTTAGAGCTAGAGCGCTCGAACAGGGTATCGTCCACGATAAGAACATTTACACGTTTTTCATCTGTCAGCCCAGCAATTGATTCTTTTATGATTTGTGTGCTAAGCCAAGTAGTAAACTTGATCCAATTTATATGAATCGAATTCGTGAATCTATAGACTGTATCCTTGCCGAAGCCGGCTTGGTGCGTACCCATTAACATATTCATATACATGGATCGATTCGTAAAGATAAGGCTGAACAGGTATTGAAAAATTACAGTTACATGTATCCCTTTGCTCTTATAGGCATTGGCTGCTCTTAAAGCGGCGGATACTTGATACTTCTTAAAAAAGCCTTTAATCGATGTCGAAACCTTCTTATCATTTTGGTAATCTTGTGTTATACTTTTCATAGCATGAGTCCTTCCATTTGGTTTGATTGTTTCTATCAACTCAATTATACCAATGTCGAAGGTCTCGTGCTATTTTTATTGCCAAATAATATTGAATTTTCAAGGTGCATAGGCACTTTTATAAGTGCGAAGTTTTAGTTATGTTATTTTTAGGATGTTTATTTAACAAAGAAGAAGAAGAAATTATTTTAGAATTAAGTAATAAAAGAGTATCTAATGCTAGTAATACATATCAATGGAATTTAATTGAAGGTTTACTTAGTCATACTAATGTAGATATTATTAATGTATTACCAGTAGGAACATATCCAAAACATTATAAAAAGTTAGTTTTAGATACTAAAAAGTGGAAATTTAAAAGCAATCCTAATAATATA
>JAAYSU010000066.1 GCA_012523915.1 Clostridiales bacterium | reverse complement strand
TTTTGCGCCATAACCTACCATCAAGGACGCTCAGTTCAGGGACGCAGTAAAGAATCGATAGTTAATGAGGCAGAGTCATTAACTAAAAGGGATGATTTTAAAGGGTATATTCATGATGTAGGAGGTCCCACAGCTAATTTCCGTAGTGTTTCTTGTAAAAAACAGCTGCGATCGGGTATTTGTGTTGACAGAGACTGCCTATTTCCAGAACCATGTAAAAATTTAGAGCTGGATCATGGGGAATATATTGATATATTGAGAGCAGTGCGGAATCTGCCCGGCATTAAGAAAGTATTTATAAGGTCAGGCATCAGGTATGATTATGTGATGAAAGACGAGAAAAGTAATTTTTTAGAGGAAATATGTAAACACCATATAAGCGGGATCTTAAAAGTGGCGCCCGAACATGTTTCAGCCAGAGTATTAAAAAGAATGAGGAAGCCACCAATTGAAGTATTTGAAAAATTTGCCGATAGATATAAGAGAATCAATGAGAGAATCGGTAAAAAGCAGTACTTAATTCCATATTTAATATCCTCTCACCCTGGATCAACCTTAGAAGATGCGATTGAACTAGCATTATACCTAAAGAAGAACAGATTCGTACCTGACCAGGTACAGGACTTTTATCCTACTCCTGGTACCCTTTCAACATGCATGTATTATACTGGTCTTGATCCATTAAATGGTGAAGAAGTATATGTTGCCAAAGATATTAAAGAAAAGAGCTTACAGCGAGCGCTTCTACAATTTAATAAGCCAGAAAACCGTAAACTTGTTATGGAAGCCTTGACTTTAGCAGGTAGAAAAGATCTAATAAATGTACTCAGGTAATTATTATAGTTGAATAAGGAGAATCGGTATGAGCTTAATTATGGAACTTCCGAAAATAATGGAGGAAAGCAGGAAAGCTTATGAGGAAATTGTTGCTGCAACAGATCAGCAGGCCTTTGCCATAACTGAAATTATAGGGAAAGCGAGTATCGACTATGAACGATTTGAGAATATTGTTGCTAGAGGAGACAATGTTCGATTCATGAAATTCCTGATGGAGCATAGAGATTTGAAAGGCAAAATCGATCTTATCTACATAGATCCTCCCTTTTTCTCAAAAAATAATTATCGGGTAGAAATTAAATTAGAATCAAATAAAACAAAAAAAATCCCTATGATCTCACAAAGAGCATATTATGATACTTGGGATAAAGGATTACAGGAATACTTAAGAATGCTCACCATACGCTTGTTAATGATGAAAGACCTGCTAGCTGAAAAGGGTTCTATTTGGTTACATCTGGATTGGCATGCTGTACATTATGTAAAAATCATTATGGATGAGATATTTGGCGAGGAGAATTTCATTAATGAGATCATATGGCATTATAAGTCGGGAGGGGCAAGCAAGAGGCGTTTTGCCAGAAAACATGATACTCTATTATTCTATTCAAAGTCAAAGGATTATTATTTCCTAGCCCAAAAAGAAAAATCATATAATAGAGATTATAAACCATATAGGTTTAAGGGAGTGAAAGAGTATCGAGATGAATTCGGCTGGTATACAATGGTCAATCGCAAGGATGTTTGGATCTTAGACATGGTGGGAAGAACTTCAGCAGAGCGAACAGGATATGTTACACAAAAGCCCGAGACTCTGATTAAGAGAATTTTAGAAAGCTGTACTGTCGAAGGGGATATATGTGCTGATTTTTTTGGCGGTTCGGGGACCTTGGCTGCAACAGCCAATAAGATGGGCAGGAGATGGATTAGTTGTGACATTGGAAATTTGGCTACAATCCATACACATAAGAGGCTGGTTCAAGAGGGCGCGGAATATCTTATATACGAAGAACAGAAGGAAGTTGATGATCAAGCTACAGGTAAAATAGGAGTAGACATATCATTGAGTGAGTCTCATATCTCAGATATGGATATACTTAGAGTGGAACTTAAGAGTTATTTACCAGAATCCTTAGAAGATATCCCTGTTGAGTCCAAGTATCTGCATATAATAAAGGAGATTATTGAAGAGGATCCGCTGCAATTTGTAGCATATTGGAGTATAGACTATAACTACCAGGGTGACATAAATAGACCTAATGCATATTTTTGCAAGGATAATGAGGGTATTGAAACAATATATGAAACTATTGGTTTAGAATTCGGAGATGTGGGAATAAAAGTCGTTGATATTTTCGGTAACAGTTCTTTTACTGTTGTAAAAAATAAAGAAATGAGGAAGTGCACATGAGGGTGCTTACTGGTTTTTTAACAAAAGATAAAATTAAAAAATTCATATTAGACGCAATATTTATTCTTATCGGCTGTGCAGCTGGTGCTTTTTCAATTATTGCAATACTTATTCCTAATGGACTTTCAATCGGAGGAATTGCTGGAATATGTAGATTATTGCAAGAGTTGACAGGGATAAATTACTCTATTTTATACTATACATTTTCATTTTTGATTTTGATTGCTTGCGCTCTATTGCTCGGATTGAGAGAGGCTAGAAAACTTGTAATGATGACAGTTCTTTTTCCTGCAATTTTAATGTTGTTTGAACGCCTTAATATAACTTTGTTACAGGAGAAAGACATAATTTTGGCAGCTATATATTGCGGTATTTTTAGCGGCATGTGCAGCGGGCTGATATTTTCAAGAGGGTATTCGATAGGTGGCACGGATACGGTAGCTAAAATTATTAAAATTAGATGGCTGCCCCAGGTAGGCATTTCAAAGATCATACTGGTGATAGATGGGTTAATAATTGTTGTATCTGGACTATACTTCGGAAGAAATATAGCTTTATATGCACTTATAACTCAAATCATATTATCCAAAACCATTGACTATGTAATGTATGGCTTTGATGCCAAGATTGTTCAATTGGAGATTATTACTAACAACCATGATGAAGTAGTGGAATATATTCTAAATGAGATTAGAAGAGGGGTTACGAATATAGAAGTTATTGGGGCATATACGAAATATAGGCGGGTAAAGATTATAACCCTTTGTTCAAGGCGTGAAAGCATGCTGATTAAACGGTATGTTGGTAACATTGACAAAGATGCCTTTGTGACAGTAACTAAGGTAGAATCAGTTTGGGGAACGGGTGTTGGCTTCAGCGGACTTACAGATGAAGACATCATTTAAGATTTTACAGACCACTGCAAATTATATTCAACTGTATTTAATTCTTCATTATAGATCTCTTCCGTTTGGTAGAAGTTTTCGTTGATGTAGAAATCCAATGCATCTTTGTTTTCAGCAAATACATTAACAGAGAGGGTGTTATAGGACTGCTGACAGTAGTTTAACAATTGTTTTTCGATTGTTCTTTTGCGCTCTTTGTCTAGGACATAAATTCCCTCAATCTTAGAGTATTCTAGTATGCTAATAAATCCTAAAAGCTTTTCGTCTTCTTCAAATATAAAGATTTCGCTATTGTCTAAATAACTTTTCCTGACAGAATCATATAATCTATGCCAATATAACTCATCTATAGAGGGGTGGGAACTAATATTGCTATTTAGCCATATAGCCATCAGTAAAGCGATATCTTCATCATCACTTTTACTTATCTGCGTATATGATTCCACATTTGTTTTCTTAAGAAATATTCTAGGATCAATGAAACGATTAATTAAATATGTCACAGCAATACCAAATATAGTTTCAACAAGTCGCATAATGCCATAAATCAAAGGAGGGGCGTCCTTTTCTCCTACTAGGATTATTAGGAATACGACAACGCTGATAATAGTACTTGCTTGAATTTTAAAAACATTACAAAGATAGATAATCAGTACAACTCCTATTAGAACAACTAAGGTTGATATATGATAAGGGGTATCTTCAATTAGTATTAGGGTTACAACAGCAAGCAGTGCTCCGATAAAGGTGCCAGTAACCCTTTGCATGCCTGTAAGTAATGAATTCTGGATAGATGATTTCATGCAAATAACGGCTGTAATGGATGCAATAATCCCATCGCTGATACCCAAGATTTGAAAGAATATCAGACAAACACCTACAGCTATTGCAGTCTTTATATTTCTCATACCAATTTTATATCTAGGATCCACTTAAATCCCCCATTACAATTAATATTTGTGCTCAATAATAGCATATCTAATGCAATTTCGCAATGCGCTCCAAATTTAAAATATTTAAGACTAAAAATTGACAGCTATATAAGAGTATGATACTATGGACACTATAAAAATTTATGATCTTTAAAAAGCAAATAAATTTGCATCGTTGTTGTTATATACTATTATGTTTTTATTGGTTTAGCCAAAAAGAGGTTGTGTTCTAAATCCATTTTAAATCATATGAGCAAGCTTATTTTCTTTGTTCAACCAGCTGATAAAAATGTATTATTTATGTTATTTTACTGAAAATAATAGCATCGATGCTTATGAAGGGAATGACAGGATGGTTAAATTAGAGGTAAAAAATCTATACAAAATTTTTGGACCAAATCCTTCAAAAATATTACCTCTTGTTAAAGAAGGAGCTTCAAAGGAAGAGATCCAAAAGAGAGGTCACGTAGTGGGAGTCAACAATGCGAATTTTAGTGTATATGAAGGAGAAATTTTCGTTATAATGGGACTCTCGGGCAGCGGTAAATCCACTTTGATAAGATGCCTGAATCGATTAATAGAGCCGACTGCAGGGGAGATTATAGTCGACGGGCAAAACATTAGTGGCTTAGGCACAAAGGAATTGACCGAATTTCGCCGGAAGAAAATGTCGATGGTTTTCCAAAACTTTGCGTTACTGCCCCATAGAAATATCGAAGAAAACGTTGCTTTTGGACTTGAAATCCAAGGTTTAAGCATTGAAGAACGTCTCAAAATAGCTTACGAGAGCTTAGATATGGTTGGACTTAGCGGTTATGAAAAAGCAATGCCGTCGGAGCTAAGTGGAGGTATGCAACAAAGAGTTGGACTGGCAAGAGCCCTCGCAACAAATCCGGATATCCTCTTAATGGATGAAGCCTTCAGCGCTTTGGATCCTTTAATAAGGAAAGATATGCAAGATGAATTGATCACTCTGCATGATAAAATGCGCAAGACTATAATATTCATAACCCATGATTTAGATGAGGCTTTAAAAGTTGGAGACAGAATTGCAATCATGAAAGATGGTGTAATTGTGCAGGTTGGCAGTTCAGAGGAAATACTTGAGAACCCATCAAATGACTATGTAAAAGAGTTTACCCAGGATGTAAATCGTGCTAAGGTCATTACTGCAGCATCAATCATGAAAAAAGCTGATGCCATAGTCTACTCTAGAGATGGAGCTAGAGTAGCTGTTAGAAAAATGAGGGATAACTCAATATCAAGCGTCTTTGTTGTCGATAGAGAGAGACGACTTAAGGGGATAATTACTATCGATGATGCACTTAACTTAATAAAAACCAATAGAGAAGACATACTTGAAATTATCGATACAAATGTCCAAACAGTTTCCGGGGATGTCTCCATACAGGATTTAATACCGCTATTCATTAATTCAAAATACCCGGTTGTAGTTGTTGATGAAAATCAAAAGATGCAGGGTATTATTTTTAAGGCCTCCGTGCTTGCAGGCTTGCTAGGGGAGGATGATACTAATGATTAGATTACCGATAGGTTACTATGTTGAAAAAGCAATTGATTGGCTAACTTATAATCTAGATTCGTTTTTTTCTATGATAAAAACAATACTTCTTGCTATTATCAATAGCTTTGAATTTATTTTTACAGGTATACCCTTTATAGTTATGCTTCTCATATTCGTGATCATTTCCTGGAAGGTTGCAGGAAGGAATGTTGCGATTTTCACAGCAATAGGTTTAGTTATAATCAAATCTATTAATTTATGGCAGCAGACCATGTCCACCTTTGCCTTAGTGGCAACAGCCACAGTAATAGCAATTGTGATTGGAATACCCCTAGGTATTTGGATGTCTTTTAGAGATACCGTTAACAGCTTCGTAAGGCCTATCTTGGATTTTATGCAGACAATGCCTGCCTTTGTTTACTTGATTCCTGCAGTTTACTTTTTTGATCTGGGACCAGTTCCAGGTGCTGTTGCAACTATTATCTTTGCAATGCCGCCGATTGTGAGGCTTACAAACCTGGGCATTCGCCAAGTAGCTGAAGATGTAATTGAAGCTTCGCGTGCTTTTGGAGCAACTTCGAGTCAGATGCTTTTTAAGGTGCAAATACCTCTAGCCATGCCGACCATATTGGCAGGATTAAACCAAACTATAATGCTGTCATTGTCCATGGTAGTTATTTCAGCCATGATAGGTTCCGGTGGGTTAGGAGACGTAGTACTTAGAGGAATTACTCAAATGAGAGTAGGCTTAGGCTTTGAAGGAGGATTGGCAGTGGTGATACTGGCTATGATCCTTGATAGGATTACTCAAAGTTTAGGCCCAAAAGAAAAGTGATTGTTAAAAAAGAAAGGATGAGAACAATGAAGAGATTTCTGATTATATTAATATGCATTTCCATGCTATTTACCCTAGCAGCTTGTGGAGGATCTGACACAGGTGATAATGGTGATGCTGGGCAAACAGGTGAAACTAAAACTGTAAAGATGGGCTATGTCAATTGGGCAGAGGGTGTTGCAATGACATATTTAGCCAAAGCCATTTTAGAGGATAAGATGGGTTATGATGTGGAAGCTACCATGGCTGATGTAGCACCTATATTTACTTCACTTGCTTCCGGAAACACCGACGTATTTGTTGACACCTGGCTTCCAGTTACCCATGCAAGCCAGATGGAAAGATTCGGCGATGACATTGATGACTTGGGGGTAGTTGTGGAAAATGCATTTATTGGACTTGTTGTTCCCAGCTATGTAGAAGCTAATAGTATAGAAGATTTGAATGATTACGTAGATGAATTCGGCGGAGAGATCATTGGCATTGACTCAGGAGCAGGAATAATGGAGGCTACAGAAAGGGCAATAGAGGAATATGGATTAAATTATAAGCTGCTTTCAGGTAGCGGACCAACAATGACCGCTGCTCTTGCAAAAGCGATTGATTCAGAAGAAGCTATAGTCGTAACAGGCTGGGCACCTCATTGGAAATTCGCACGCTATGATCTTAAGAGATTAGAGGATCCCAAAGGTGTCTATGGGGACGTAGAAAGAATTAATATTTCGGCAAGAAAAGGTTTTGCTGATGACATGCCTGAAGTAGCCGAATTCTTCAGCAACTACAAATTTACTGATGAACAACTCGGAAGTTTGATGGGAGCAATAGAAGACCATAGTGGAGAGCCTATCGAAGCAGCTAGAGAATGGATGCATGAAAACGAAGAATTAGTAAATAGCTGGCTTCCAGGTCAGTAAAAACTATAAACTAATGGCCATTGTTCACTTGCAGAGCAATGGCCATTATTATTTATCCCCTTTGAATAGAACACTTAAGAACTTAACCATAAGTGTGGCATAGGTAAAGGCGAATACAACGCTTGAAACTGCCGCAACTTTTTTCTTGCTATTTTGAGGCATGCTTGTTCCCAGGATAAGACCCAGTGAACAGAGACAGAGTTTTAGCAGTGCAAAATCCATAATATTCATACGGTTAATATAGCTTTTAGTGTTTTCAATTAATTTGTTCATAACAGTTTCCTCTCTCTTAATGTATTAATTAATATTAACAAATATCGTAGGGTTATGCAATTAAAGAATATTGCTGGACGGTGTCAAATTGTTGTGGAGTTTTTGCTTGACAACCCCCCGTTGTTTTCTATTATACAGCTAAGCTCCTTGTCTGGCTTAAAGATCTAATTAGTATCTGTGTTGGACTATTAGTGTGTATGTTGTATTGCTCTTTCTCGAAAATACTCCAATCAAGGCAATTACCCATTGCATGGCGCATGCGCTCTTGGGCGTAACCCTTAAGTATACTTCTCTCTTTTTCCTGTTTTGCTCGTTTAAAATCTTCTGCCGTAACTACACAACCATTCCAAATATATACTCTTAACTCTGCCATCTTATTTAGGCCTTCTTCACTCCAACCCATAGGATTCCTACTTAGTCTTTCTGAATACACATGGCTAATTAAAGCTTCTGTGCAGCTGCCTATTATGTCTTCAGTGTATCTTCTTACTATTCCTTCCCAATTGTTTACTAAATAACTTCTGAATTTAAGGACTCGTCTTGCTTGCTTTCGTTCTTTTGAATGAGTTAGCATTTCATTTACTAGATCCAGAGCTTTATCTCTATCTTTTTCAAATATAGCCTGTCTAATTCGCATCCTATAGTTCTGATGCCTAAACCCCGCCGTGGCTTGTTTTAAATGCTTTTCAAAATGAAAACTATCTATTACATATACGCAATTTGGTAACTCATCTATCCCTTGTTTGATCCAAGGTGCTCCATCTCCATGTAGATATACTATTTCAATTTCATTTTCATCATAGGCTTGTGATATATAACCACCTACATGTTCCCAGGCTTCTTTTGTCTTCTTGATCTGTCCTGTAAAATGAACTTGATTTACTAATTCATTTCTTCCTTCTCCAACTGCACGTATTCCTTCGCTAATTGTGATAAGCGGTACCATGCGACTTTTGCCTCCTTATTGTAGATTTGCATGGTCCTCATCCGCAAAAACATGCAATTCTTTTACTACTCGCTTTTCTGTAGGGGCTTCTTTTTCTAGCTTTCCGACTGCTAAAATTTTGTTCTTTACTGTCTGCCTGCTTACATCACCATTAGTCACTATCTTAGCGCTTTTCTCATATGAAACCTCTGCTACTTCCATTAACAAACGTGCACTAACATTAGCACCAATCCTCTCATAAGGGGTAAGGCCTATCATAATATCTAATGGATAAAAATATGTATCGCTTTCTTTCTCATGATAGTAGTCACGCTTGAAGTCTATTAGTCCTACTTCAGTCAACAGACTGCGTTGCCGATCTTTCTCCTTTAATGCTAAACCTAGTTCCTTGCGAAATTTCTTATCTAAACGAAATTCTTTATTCAGCTGCTCTACAATTTCTGATATTAGTTCGCGTACGCTTCCTTTACAAAGCTCTAATGCCTCCGAAGCAAACTGGTCTATATCCGAAAGACCATCTTCCTCAATGTTTTTCAAAATATTTCTTCCCAACTCTTCGATTATTTGATGTATAATATTATTCACAGAGATCTCCCTCCTTTTGTGTTTTGTAATATGTGAATAAAACAATTTTATCACAGGAGGCTGATCTCTGTTTCTTTTTCTTCAAAAACTCCTCAATTATTTTACACTATCATATTGCTGCTGTACAATTTTAAAATTGGGAATTATAATGGTTGAAGATGGTGTAATTAATATAGCAGGCGATTAAGGAGGAATTTTATGGCCAGTATAGGGATCATAGCAAATTCTGCTTCAGGTAAGGATATTAGAAGGCTTGTTGCTCACGCTACGGTGTTTAATAATAATGAAAAAGCAAATATACTAGAAAGAATTATCATCAGCGCCCAAGAATTAGGTGTAGATAAAGTAATAATTATGCCTGATTTCTACCGAATGGGGTCAATTGTTAAAAACAGACTTGAATCAAGCAAAGAACTTAAATGCGATATTGAAATAGCAGATATTGAACTTAATCACGATCTAACTGACTCTGTAAATGCTGTAAAATACATGGAAGAAAGAGAAGTGGGATGTGTGATAACCCTCGGTGGTGATGGTACAAACAGAGCAGTAGCA
>JAAYSU010000065.1 GCA_012523915.1 Clostridiales bacterium | reverse complement strand
TCGCCTTTCTGTGAAATTGTTTCTCGTAAAAACTATTTTACAACAGAAATCGTCACTATGGATTTTTTATTAGTTCAACTTCATTTTACAATTCGCCATGATTCAAATCATCTATTAAGCTGAAAGAGCCTCGACCCTTATCTCCCTCCATAAATCCTTCTGTATCTTGAAAATCACTATCAACTAAGCAAGAAAATAACATTCGAATATAAAATGATACTGAGAACCCTGCTTTCCCAAGCGGACGAATCGGAAGAAGTGGTTTAATAGAAAATAATTCTAAGTTTATATCTCTTCTATAATGTTCATAACTCTCTAACACTCGTTTTAACCGACCATTTAATGTGGGTTCATCAGCGGAATCTGCAAAGCTTCCACCGTCAGGCAATCCTGTATGATGGCCTGCAATGCAATAAGAGAGAAGAAATCCTATTTGTGCTACTGCCTTGTTAATCTCTACTGCACCTGCTGTTGAATGATCTACTTTATTTCCACCTTGATAAATACGTTTTTGGAACTTTTCAGAATACTTGCCGATATCATGTAGTAGTCCGCACAAATAAGCATGTTCTCCTCCTCCAAAAACTTGCCCAAACTTTTTTGATAAGTTTGCCGTTCCTAATAGATGCTCTAGAATAGTCTGAACTGTCCCATCATCCCTGATGTGGGCCGCTAAGATTTTATTCATGGCTCTCCTCTCTTTAAAGAATGAGGCTATAAAAGTCATAAATCACATCTCTTTGGCTTAATATTTAGATTACCTACACTAGATATTAACAATATTATACCCAAACATTTCCATATGTGCAATGGTTATGCATTTTTGTACAATTAAACGGTATAAAATATTCTTTTAATCTATTTTTGCGAAATCTTATTTACTGTTCCATTTTTATAGACTCACTTAAAAAGGAAACCTTAGTTGTTATCTTTAAAAGGTATTCTTATTGACGAATAAAAATATTAGCAGCTTTTGACATATTTAAACCTAGTTATTCAAAGCTATGATATCTCGTTAACAAAAATGCCCATTATCAATAGTAGCAAAACGTCGAGTTGATGATTTGTTTTGTATTGAAAATAATAAGGGGATAAAGCCAATCCAAGCGCTGTATCCCCTTAATTTCTAAAAACCACATTTACTAAGAAAGTTAAAGATTTCTTCTTTGGTTCTTTCTAAGCCGTACTCGTCCATATCTATCACTGTAATGTTTGGATGGACTCTAACTTTATCTAAGAAAAAATTAGACTCTTTTTTTATAACTCCCAAAACAGGGATAGAACTATCTAATGCTTTAAAGACAGCGTCCATGAATTCCGGTACTTTAGTTTCTATTCTTCCCAATTCATCCATCAGAATAAGTTTCTTTTCTTTGCAAGCATGTTCTAATGCACTTACTCCTACTGTCTTGAAGACTTCGTAATAGAGCTTTTTTTCTTTGTTATTAACCGCCATTAGATCTTTAAGGTCTGCTATATCCTCTACATGGCGGTTTGGAATATAGTTTTCCTTACTTACATCCACCAGTCTGAAAGCACGGGTTTCATCCTGGATGAACAATCTTTGCACAAAGAATCCGCCAGTTATAGTCTTAATAGGATCTATCATGCTTTTTAATAGAGTAGATTTACCTGTTCTGATATGACCAGTGATAAATAAGTTTTTAGGCATATTATGCTCTCCTATTCATTGCTTTATTTACGCTCAGCTGTATCTAAGATATCTTCAATTTCTTGATAGCTAATATCGTAATTGAAAAAGAGGGAATAGAATTCTCTTATGTCACTGCGAATATCTGTTTCAATTATATCAGGGTAAAGCAATGAAGATAGCCATTTCACACCTAATAGACGTACTACTGAAGGCGGCCTATTGATCCAGTCATATGGGTAATTGGGTATTTCATAAACTTCGTTGTTTTTCACAGCCGTAATACTTGCCCAGGTCCTATCACTTTTTATCTTGTTATAAACAGATCTAGTAGTATCGCCATCCGTACTTATAATTATAACTTCTGGATCCCACGTAAGTATCTGCTCTATGGATACTTGCATACGGCGAACATCTGGAGTTGCAGGTACGGCAACATTTTTTGCCCCTGCAAGATCAAAGGCCTCGGAGTTGACAGTACCACTGATCTCTGTTTCTAAACCTTCCATTCCTTCTGCGTAATAAACTCTAACCCTTTTTTCTTCCTCAATAGAATCTAAGTTGGCAGTGATGTCTTCTAAGGTTTTGTCACAGTAAGTAGCTAGTTCCTCCGCTCGCTCGCTTTCTCCAATTAGATCCCCTAGGAATCTGTAAGCTTCTGCAGTTTTTTGCAAACTTCCATCAATCATAATAACGGGAATGCTGGTCTGCTTTTGAATTTCGTCGGCATCACCAGCATATTCCGGTGAAACATCCCCTACACTAATAATGATATCGGGACCTGCTTTTAATAATTCTTCTATACTGCCTGTAGGGCTACTACCCTTCCAACGACCTAAATCCGGTAATTTATGATATTCAGTAGCAATAATTATCTTCTCGCTGCCTCTCAGTTCACTTGTCCATCCTGCTAATTTATCGGGTTCAAGTGTGTAAATCAAAACGCTTCCTATTGCAGATGTAGAATAAACTTTTTCAATATTAGCTGGTATCTCTACCTCACGACCTGCCATATCTGTTATCCTTCTGGTATCTGTTTCCGGCTCTTGATTAGCCTCTCTTTCTTGACAAGCCGTAGCTACAATCAATAGCAGTACTGCCAAGACTATCATTAAAACTCTATTTCTTCTCATCTTTATCCTCCCTATTTAAAATTATCTTTAAGCTACTACTGGAATACAGATTTTATGTAGCTTGCCATTTTTAATTTCAGCATTAGCAATTTCCACATCTATGCCATAAATTGTTCTTAAATTCTGTTCGGTTATAACTTCATCTGTGTTACCAGAACATAAAATTTGACCATCTTTAAGCATAATAGCTTTACCTCCACAGTAAAGAGCATGGTCTGGATGATGGGTTGACATAATTATGCTTAGACCTTGATCAGCTAACCGCTTAACATGACTTAGAAGTCGAATTTGATTACCGTAATCAAGGTTGGAAGTCGGTTCATCCATAATCAAAATTTTCGGTTCTTGTGCTAGTGCCCGGGCAATCAACACTAATTGTCGTTCCCCGCCACTAATTTCTGTATATATTTTGTCAGCTAGATATAATATGTTGAGGTTTTCCATTGCTTCCTTTGCTACTTGATAATCCTGTTCGGACGGTGCAGAGTAGTTGTTTACATGGGCGGTTCTTCCCATTAGGACAACATCTATAACGGAATAAGGAAATGGTGGTGCATGGTTCTGAGGGACATAGCCCATTTCTTTAGCTAGCTCTCGCCTACTGCTGTTGCTCACATCCCTTCCGTTAACAAACACCTGTCCTTGATATGCCTTATAAAGGCCTAGGATTGTTTTAAAGAGAGTAGTTTTCCCCGCTCCATTGGGACCGAGAACGCTTACAATCTCTCCTTTTTCTACCTTCATTGAAATGCCTTCAAAAACTGGTTGATTCTTCTTATATGCAAAGGATAAACTTCTAATTTCCAAACTCATTTCCAACCCCTCCTACTGTGTGATAGTAGATATATGAAGAATGGAGCCCCTATTAAAGATGTTAATATGCCTAATGGTATCTCCATAGTTAATAATGTGCGGGCGATTGTATCAACTATCAACAAAAATGAACCTCCCACTGCCATTGAAACCGGTAGTAGGCTTCGGTAGTTAGGCCCTGTTATTGCCCTGGCAAAGTGGGGAATAACCAGTCCTACCCATCCAATCATCCCGCTAATTGATACTGAAGAAGCTGTAAGCAGGGTAGCACAGATTATCACAATTAAGCGCAGTTTTTGTGTATTTACACCCATACTCTGAGCTTCCTCATCTCCAAAGGTCAGCAAATTTAGCTTCCAGCGTAGCAATAAAAGTGGGATTATACCTACCAGCATGGGAGGAATCACCATATATAAATCTTTCATTTGTACGGAACTTAAGCTACCCATCATCCAATAGGTAATGGCCGGCAATTTTTCATAAGGATCTGCCACACTTTTTATTAAGGAGACCAAGGATGAAAAAATTGTACCAACAAGGATTCCTCCTAAAACTAAGATTAATGTAATATCACCTGATTTTTTTATCAGATTTCCGATAAAATATGTAAGCCATACTGCTAACAGTCCGAAAACAAAGGCTGAAATGGCTATACCCAAGCTTCCCCAGGAATTAATGATAGCTATTGTTGCACCAAATCCTGCCCCAGCAGAAACTCCTAAAATGTCTGGAGAAACCAGTGGGTTTCTGAAGGTCCCTTGAAAGGCTGCTCCAGAAACAGAATAGGCCATTCCTATTAAAATAGCAGCTATAATTCTAGGTATGCGGACATCAAATATTACAGTCTGTACAGTAGCAGACAAATTGTTATCACCAAGAAAGATACCACTTAGTGCCTTCCAAAGATCTTCAAAAGAGACTGGATAACGCCCTATTGTTAAGGCAACAATCGCTAACAATATAGGTAAAAGCACCAGAGCTATTATCTTTATCTTATTTTTTTTAGTGTATTTACTAGCAAGAGCTGTATTCTTCATTTAATAGCTTTAAACCTCCTTGTAAAATAAAAGACACTTCTTGAATGGAGAGCATAGAAGTGCCTATAATTACTAATTTCTCCTTTCCAAGACGGGAGGCTGTTAGATTTCTCTTTCAACCCTGTGGGTAGTAATACCCAGGCCAAATCACCTTAGCATACAGCCTTAGGTAAGAAGGCTCGGAGTTATTTAATTATTTATTTTTCATTAAATATTTATCTTTTGTATATATTCTATCAAATAATTCCCATAATGTAAATTTACTGAATCATAAAGAATTTTTATGCTTCCTTAGGGAAACTGATGCTTTATATTCCTAACATTATATTGCCATCCCAACTTATCTTCAAACATCTTCACTTATATTTACGCTGAAGAAGATATATTAAAAATAGTACTTGTGCTAACTATACTACACAAGTACTATTCGAGTAACCCTTATACTCTATACACCACATTCAGCATGATGCTGATGTTCATGGCAAACAGACCCAGTTGATTTTAGTGTGCCATTAAGATATGATTCTGCTGCAACCTTAGCATTACCACTTACACCGAGAACAACCTCTATACCTTTTTGGTTAAATATATCAATGGCACCACCACCCATACCGCCTGATATAACCACATTAACACCCATCTCATTTAAATAATTAGGTAGGAATCCGGGCCTATGTCCAGGGTTTGGTATCGACTCACTCTTAACTATCTGCTTATTTTCAACCTCGAAAATATTAAAGTTAGAACAATGTCCAAAGTGTTCCGTTACCATTTGGTTTTCACTTGCAACCGCTATTTTAAACATTTTCTTCACTCCATTTTCTCTAACATTTTACCTATTGGCTCAAGCCAATTCCCTTCAAGATGTTCTATCTTACCATCATCACAAGCAGATGAAATTTTAGGATCGATTGGTATTTTTGCAAGAACCTTAAGATTATGTTCTTTAGCTATTTCTTCTATGTGACTATCACCGAAGATCTGGTAATCCTTACCGTTATCAGGACATCTGAAATAGGACATGTTTTCCACAAGTCCGATAATAGGGATATTCATCAATTCAGCCATCTTAACCGCTTTAGATACGATCATGGATACTAGCTCCTGGGGTGATGTTACTACAATAATTCCATCGATAGCTAAGGATTGAAATACTGTGAGGGGAACATCTCCAGTACCTGGTGGCATATCGATGAACATATAATCGATATCCTCCCAAATTACATCGCTCCAAAACTGCTTAACTGCACCAGATATTAATGGACTTCTCCATACAACAGGATCGGTGTCGTCTTCTAAAAGCAAATTAATGGACATGACATCAATTCCGGTCTCAGTTTTAACAGGTAGTATTCCTGAATCAATCCCTTTAGCTTTTTCCTTGATTCCAAATACCTTTGGAATAGAAGGTCCAGTAATATCGGCATCAAGAACGGCAACCTTGTAACCCATTCTATTCATTGTTACTGCCAGCATGGAGGTAACAAGCGACTTGCCCACTCCCCCTTTGCCACTTACCACTGCAATGGCCTTTTTAACACTGCTCATCTCGTGAAGTTTTTCTGTGAAATCTGTTCTTTCTTCCTTTCTTTCTGCACAGTCCTCAGAGCAACTGCTACACATTTGATCGCAATTTTCACTCATAATTTTAGCTCCTTTTTCTTATATTGTTAGTTCACTACCTGCTGAAAGGTATTCTATGTTGTCACCCATAATACCTTTCAGCTGGTTATAGGGTTCTATTCCAGTACAATGACAAGTATAATATTTGGCTTTTGTATTTAAAAGATATTTGGCTATCTTTTCTATATTTTCAGAGCTCTCATTTCCGCCAGAACTGCTAGATAGATGAAATCCACCAATTACGTAATCAGGTCCACTCTCTCTTAAAGTATGAAAGTGGTCAAGAATATTAATAATTCCATTATGTGCACATCCTGTTACTAAAAGCGTCTTCCCACCTTCTTCTAATATTAGATTCTGTTCATGAGAAAAGCTATCCTCTAGCATTTTGCCCTTCTTTTCCATAAGGAGTCCCTTATTTGTTTTTGGCCCTGCTTCTTTTTGAACTATATTTGAAAAAACTTGAATTCCTTTATCAATAAAGAATTGGTCCGATGTAAATACAATTTGACTATTGTCCTTTAGGTTTTGATCAAGACCAACATATTCTAATGAATTATCCGAACGTAAAGCATAGTATCTTTCAAAAGCTAGATGATTTAAATAAACCTTAGCCTTTACATTTATATTTAGAAACGCCTCTAATCCGCCACCATGGTCATAATGAGCATGGGAAATTATTAGATAATCAATATCAGAAATATTTATATTTAGCTTCTCCGCATTTTTAAGAAATAGATCGCTTGCTCCAAGATCAAACAAAATCTTTTTGCCCTTTGCTTCGATATAAAGACTAAGGCCATGCTCACTTACAAAGTCCTTAGAGATTGATGTGTTTTCAACTAATACTTTAATATCCACGGTCCTAGTCCCTACCTTCTTCAAAAAGCAATTTCATTACGCTATTATAAACCTCTTTTACCGCTTCTCCTGAGTCGCAATCTATATCTACTATGGTCTTACCCATATTAACTGCTTTTACAGCTTCCGGATCAAAGGGTATTCTACCCATAAAAGCCAACCCATGTTTATCACAGAATTGCTCTAATTTTTCCGTGTTTTCAATATTGGTGTCAAATTTGTTTATACATACTGCTATATTAATACCAAATTTGGCAGCTGTATCGATAATTCGTTCCATATCACTTATACCCGATACAGATGGTTCAGCAACAATTAAAACCATATCCACACCACTAAGAGATGCAATAACAGGGCAACCAATGCCAGGAGACCCATCAATTATTGCAAGGTTTGTAGGTCTTGAATTTGATTTCATCTGTTTTTTCACCTCAGTGACCAAAAGTCCTGAGTTACCACTACCCATTTTCAGTTGTGCTGTTGAAAAAACTTCATCATTATTATTATACAACATTAATTCGCCAGATACAGCTGGTTTTAAAGTTACTGCATCCACTGGACAGACTAACTGGCAAACTCCGCAGCCTTCACAGGCGAAAGGGTTGACTTGGTATTTATCATCTGCTGAAATTGCATTAAATCTACAGTTTTGTCTGCAGAGATCACATTCAATACACAGTTTTAAATCTATCTCTGCCTTTGGTAAACCGTAGTAATCTGATTTTTTAGCTTGCGTTACTTGATTGGTTATAAGGTGAAGGTTAGGCGCATCTACATCGCAGTCTGCATAAGTCTTAGCACTTGAGAGTCTAATAAATGCACTTGCTATTGTAGTTTTACCTGTACCCCCTTTTCCGCTAAGAATTAGTAGCTGCTTCATGCTGCGCCTCCTTTTTTACTGTGTCTAGCAGGCTAAAAAACATATCTCTGAATCTATTACTTTTCCTGACAGCTATTTCCGCATTAGAAGTAAGTGTACCTAGTTCATTATCAAAAGGAATTCTAGCTAGAATCGTAATTACCTTTTCTTTACAGAATTCCTCTGCTGGATTTTCTCCTTCAAGACATTTGTTAAGAACAACGCCAAAGGGCTTATTAAACAACTGAACAAGTTCATACACCATATTGAGATTATGAACTCCAAAAAGTGTAGGTTCTGCTACCAATATGCAATAGTCTGCATCTTGGATGCTTTCCATTACACTGCATGCACTGCCGGGAGGACAGTCAATAACGACTAGTTGATCAGATAAGGATTTGTTTTTGTCTAGCAGATTATCTATGATAGGAATTCC
Source organism: Clostridiales bacterium (assembly GCA_012523915.1). Classification (GTDB taxonomy): domain Bacteria; phylum Bacillota; class Clostridia; order Peptostreptococcales; family Anaerovoracaceae; genus JAAYHT01. The sequence continues at coordinate 1,270 of JAAYSU010000065.1, read as the reverse complement.
CGAAGCTTCACCAATATTTAATATGCCTGTGTAAACTGTTACTTGTTCGGATCGCCCTTTTTCTACTTTTCCTATAACCCTATTTTTCTCAGTAAGTGCCTTATCGGGACAGAGCAAAACACAGCCTCCACAGGAATGGCAGATTTCTTCAAATATTATCAGTTTATCTTTGATATATGCAAGGGCGTTAAAATTACAAAATTCTACACACTTTCGGCATCCATTACATAGTTCATTATCTACTTTTGGAATTTTGACCGATATTTCTTCTTCCAAAACATCTTTTGGTTTAAAGAAAAGATGGCCATTTGGCTCTTCAACATCACAATCTATGTATGTTGATACCCCCTCAATCGCAGCCAAATTTACCGATACTAGTGTTTTCCCTACTCCACCTTTACCGCTTAGCACAGCTATTTTCATATAATTTACCGCCCTTGCCCATGGAATCCAGCATGAATTTCTTCTAAAATTGAAAGTTCTCCAGCAATAAATGCATCTATATTTTCCTTGGCTAAACCTGATGTAGTTTTATATATTTCAATATCAGCAGCTTTAAGTGTGTCAGCAGCATTTGCACCTAAACGGGGCGTAAGTAAAACTTCTGCTTTGTTATCTACTATAATCTGTGCAGCTTTTATGCCTGCCCCACCTGTACTTGTTGCCGCGCTGTTGTCAATAAATTCGCTTTCTTTAGTGTCTGTGTCGAAAATAAGAAAGTATGGCGTACGCCCAAAGGATGGACATACATTTGTCTCTAAGTTTTTTCCCTCTATAGGTATTGCTATTATCATATATACCTCCATATAATATTCTTGTTTATCATAATTTTTTTAATTGTTTATTAATATCATCAAGGCGATCTTGTAAAATTTCCTTTTCCTTTTGTAGCATTTCTTTCTGCGATTCGGGAGCTATCTCACTTGCTTCAATGTTTCTGCTAAGACGTCGACCTAAGCCAAATCTCCGGGCTAAGCCTAATCCTAACCCTAGTCCAAGACCGGCTCCATACTTTAATACATCAGCACCGGAACAAAATCCTAAACCTCTTCCTGTCATTGGCCCATCGCCCCCTGGACCCGTTCCATCTCTCCTTGGCATCTTCCTCACCCCTCTTATAGTTATTGACATATGTTATTTATTATATTCTACTAAATGTTTATGACATATGTCAATATCTTTTATAAATAAATTTTCATTTTCCTATACATAATTTTAAAGCATTAAAAAAGCCCCGAAGGGCTTATACAATTATATATTGTGGATCTTT
>JAAYSU010000229.1 GCA_012523915.1 Clostridiales bacterium | reverse complement strand
CAAATTCTTTTTCGGGTAAAATTTTAGCCAACTTCTTTAATTTTCTTCTCATTGCGGTTAATCTCTTAGGATTTATTTTCTTAATGATTCTCCCCGTTTCAGTCAAAGAGTATTGTATCTGCAAATATCTCCAATACTCCGATAACTTACAAATCATGGTCTTACTTGGATTCAAGATAATCCCGTTTCTAGTTGCTTCAATCTCAATTTTCTTAGCCAAATTCTTTAAATATTCCTTATCGTGATGAACTGCATAAAAATCATCCATATATCTCCCGTAATACGTTACACCTTCCACGATTTTAATATAATTGTCTAATCTGTGCGGGTAAAACACTCCTGCTACCTGTGCAACCTGGTCACCTACATTCATGTGTTTTCTCATGTATTTTTCGCCAGTCAAAAGAGTTTTATCTATCTCGTTATAATCCAATGAATTAAAAACAGTGTTTAGGCAATTAGCAAATTCCATGTCATCCATAAAAGAGACATCAATCATTGCCTGCTCTAAAACCTTTTCAAGTAGCCAAATGGCTAAATCGTCTTCGATTATAGCCCTGAACATGTCCATCAGTAAGTCGTGTTGGATATTATCAAAATACTTAGTGTAATCGCCTAACAGTATCCAACCCTTATTGCTTCCGTTTTCAAGATAATATTTTCCTAAATGAACATCCAGCCTGTCTCTGGTAAAGCTAATCCCCTTACCTTTTAGACCAGCTCCATTGTCGTGTATTAAGTATTTTCTAATAGACGGTATCAGGACTTCATCGCATAGTGCCCTTTTAACTACCCTGTCCCTGATATTGTCACCGCTTACAGGTCTTGTTTTTCCTCTTTCGTTCAAAATAAAATCATTGGTTGGAGAAAATTTAAAAGTTCTTTTTTGTAATTCTTTTTGCAATTTAACTAATTCTGTTAATAAGTTTATTTCAAATTTCTGTACTTGAGGTTTCCAATCGCTATCAACCTTGGCCTTCATAAAAGCATCATACAGAACATTAATATTAGATATTTCACGCTGATAACTACAGTTCTCGTAAGAAGTAGTGTCGTGTTTAGTATTTACCATATAGGCAGGACACCCTCTCCTTTCTTCGCTACAAACCAGCCAAAGCGCCTATTTAATTGTAGCGTCGAAATCGGGGCGAACGCCATTAGCGTTAGAAGCGTTGTTGTTGTTCGCATTGCCGTTGTTGTTCACATTAGCGAAATTCGAGGCAGAATCAGAGAATGCCCTTTTAAACTTATTATCAGATTTTCTCCAACCTTTTAGAAGATTTATTTCTTTATTTATGCTGTCAGTAAACCTAACATATTTTTCAATATCTACGGGAAGGGTCTCAATTGTGTATTGCAATTCTTGTAATAGTCTATAGCATTGTCCGATTGCCTTATCTTGGTATATTCTTCTTTCAACCAGCTCTTCTGGAATTGAAGGGTATGTGCTATTAGCAGTAAAAATATATTCAGTAGCATTTCTTATACAGTCCATTATCGTATCTCTTTGGTAACCGATAAACCATTCTTCAAAGCCCTCGTTCCTGGAGAGTCTTTGATTGTAATGATTTTGTTGATCTTCGGACAATTCGCCATAAGGTTTGCCACCAAACAGTTTCTCTAGTTTCCTCTGCGCTTTCTTTTGGCTATATCCAAAATCCCTAAGCAATAAATCTGTTATATCTTTTCTAAGCCTATAGAAGTGTTTGATAACTTCAAACTGAGACTCTTTTCTTTTCCCTTTAGGTACTGACACGAAAAACCTCCTTAAGTTGTTAAATTTATATTGTTACATACAAACCTCTCCAATCTCGCCCCACAAGGGGGCTCGATTTAGGATATGGAGAAAGCGGGGCGAACGCCAAAAGCGCGAGAAGCGCTGTTGTAGCTCACATAGCCGTTGCTGACCACATAAGCGAAATACGAGGCAGATACAACATCCCTTAACCAGTACGATTGTCTTGTGTTAACCATTCTTGGATTTAGGGCAAATAAAGGTAGTTGGCTCTTATCTACTCCTATATTATATCCGCTTCCCCCTATGGCACTTTCCCCCCATATGGTAGAGCCATATACCATAGGCTCAGTCATAAGTTCAACTTCACTGTCAAACCAAGCCCATCCACTTGCTTTACCATCTACGGCTGCATTTGATAATATTTGCCTATGGTTGACTACATGACCACTAAAAGCTGATTTAATCGTTGTTTTTGCTTGTTCCAGCCCTTCTGTGTACATTTTACTGCCTATATATCCACCAGTAGTAATATTCGTATCATTCATGACATGAACGTATAATTGCGTATCAGGTACAATTACTACGTGGTGACTTGTGCAAGCCGTATCACCAGTATTGTAGTAATAATCAAATGCGGCAATTCTATAGTTCACGCCGCCAATAGTCCAATAATCGCCAATATATAAATCGGTAAATGCTCCAGTCGAAATGGCTAGATATTGTTCAGCAGTTACTGACGAACCTAGATATTTGCCACGATAGATGCTATTGTGAGCTACTGCATTATTTGTAATAAATGACGCATAATCTGCCAAATGCGCAGCAAGCGCATCGGCATTCCCTTTCACCGTTTCGTCTGTGCGATCTTCTCCGGCCAGGTCATTTAGGCCATCGGCTAGCTCCTCGATGTTGGCCTTAAAAGCCGCATGGTCATATTCGGTGAAGT
>JAAYSU010000224.1 GCA_012523915.1 Clostridiales bacterium | reverse complement strand
CCACTTCAAAGAAGGAGAATAAAGCAGTTAAGGAATCTAGGTTTTCCATGCTATGTGGTAGATGATACAGAGCAGATTGGAGGGGTTATTGATGAAATATTATCCTCATGATTACCAGACCTATGCAACTAATTTTATTTTAGAAAACTCTATAGCTGCTATTTTTCTAGAAATGGGACTTGGCAAAAGTGTTATAACCTTAACTGCAATACTTGATTTATGCCTTGATAGTTTTGAAGTTGGTAAAGTATTAGTTATTGCACCGCTTAGAGTTGCAAGAGATACATGGCCAGCTGAAATAAATAAATGGGAGCATTTAAAAGATTTAGATTTTGCAGTAGCTATAGGAACAGAAAAAGAAAGATTATCAGCCTTAAAAACACCTGCAAGTGTTTATTTAATAAACAGGGAAAATGTAGACTGGTTGATAAATAAAAGTGGCCTACCTTTTGATTATGACATGGTTGTAATTGATGAGTTATCGTCTTTTAAATCCCATACTGCAAAAAGATTTAAGAGTCTACTAAAAGTAAGACCTAAAATTAAGCGAATAGTTGGACTTACAGGAACACCTTCAAGTAATGGACTTATGGATTTGTGGGCAGAGTTTCGGATCTTAGACATGGGAAAAAGACTAGGAAGGTATATAAGCCACTACCGAAGTGCTTTCTTTCAGCCTGATAAGAGAAATCAACATATGATATTTTCTTATAAACCACTATTTGGAGCTGAAAAGGAAATATATGAATTAATTTCTGATATCACCATTTCTATGAAATCAGTGGATTTTCTTCAAATGCCAAAATGCTTAATAAATGAAGTACCTGTAAGCCTTAGTGTAAATGAACATTTAATATATGACGGCTTTAGAAAAGAAATGGTTATTGAACTAGCCAATGAGGAAATAGATGCGGTAAATGCAGCGGTTCTTTCCAGTAAGTTATTACAGATGTCAAATGGAGCAGTCTATGACGAAGATAAAAAGGTTCACTTTATTCATAATCGTAAGCTTGATGCACTAGAGGATTTAATTGAAGGAGCAAATGGAAAACCCGTACTTATTGCATATTGGTATAAGCATGATCTAGAACGGATAAAAGAGAGATTTACAGTAAGAGAAATCAAGACTTCAAAGGATATAAAAGAGTGGAACCATGGAGAAATTCCTGTAGCAGTAATTCATCCAGCTTCAGCGGGGCATGGGCTCAATTTACAAAGTGGAGGGTCAACTATTATTTGGTTTAGTTTGACTTGGTCCTTAGAACTTTACCAGCAAACAAATGCAAGGCTATGGAGACAAGGTCAAAATGAAACGGTTGTAATCCACCACATTATTACTAAAGGAACTATTGATGAGGATGTTATGAAAGCATTGAAACGAAAAGAAAAAACACAAGAAGATCTTATAGATGCAGTAAAAGCAAACTTAAGCAGAAGGAGGAGAGCGGGATGAATAAAAAATATGAAGATTTGGCTAATGCCATTGTTCTAGCAGCAGTTAAGGATTACCGTGCTGCACTTAGAAAACTAAATAAACATCCACGAAATCAAGCTGCTTTAAATACAAAAGAAGAAGTTGAACGTTTCTTTCATTCTGGCTGGTATAGACTTCTTACCAGCCTTGACCCAGATATGCTTATAAAACAACTGAATGAGGAGGTAGCATCATGAACGCAAAAGATTATTTAAATAAAGCTTATCGTCTAGACCAAAGAATTAATAGTAAGCTTGAGCAAGT
>JAAYSU010000064.1 GCA_012523915.1 Clostridiales bacterium | reverse complement strand
TTGCATCTAGAGATCATTGTTGACAGACTTCTTAGAGAGTTTAAGGTTGAAGCAAATGTACATTTGCTTCAACCTTAAACTCTCTAAGAAGTCTGTCAACAATGATCTCTAGATGCAACTCGCCCATACCAGCTATAATTGTCTGACCTGTTTCTTCATTCATATAGGATTTGAATGTAGGATCTTCTTCAGACAGCTTAGCAAGTGCGGCACTCATCTTTTCTTGGCCAGCCTTAGTCTTAGGCTCGATTGCAATCTCAATAACCGGATCAGGAAATTCCATGGATTCTAACACTATCTGATGACTCTCATCACATAGGGTATCTCCTGTGGTTGTATTTTTTAATCCGACAGCTGCCGCTATATCTCCCGAATACACTCGATCAAGTTCTTCTCTGTGATTAGCGTGCATCAACAGAATTCTGCCAACACGTTCCTTCTTCTGCTTTGTTGAGTTATAAACATATGAACCTGATTTCAAGGTCCCCGAATATGCTCTAAAGAAAGCAAGTTTACCGACGAATGGATCTGTCATAATCTTAAATGCTAAAGCAGAAAATGGTCCATTATCATCAGTTTTTCTTACATCCTCTTTTCCAGTACTTGGTACAATCCCTTTTATTGGCGGTATGTCTAAAGGTGAAGGCATGTAGTCTACGATTGCATCTAGTAGAGGTTGCACACCTTTATTCTTATAGGATGAGCCACACAGCACAGGGATCATTCCTCCTGATATTGTCATATTTCGTATTCCGGCCTTTATCTCATCTACTGTTAGCTCTTCACCCTCCAAATACTTCATGAGTAAATCTTCGTCTGCTTCCGCTATGGTTTCAATAAGTGAAGATCTATATTCCTCAACTTCATCTGCCATTTCTTCCGGAATGTCTATAATGTCAATTTCTTTCCCCAAATCATCTTTATAAACTCTGGCCTTCTTCTCTATCAAGTCGACAACTCCAACGAAGTTATCTTCCTTACCGATAGGAAGCTGTATGGGCACAGCATTGGCCTTTAATCTATCTTTAACCATGTCAACTACGTTTTTAAAGTTCGCCCCTACAATATCCATTTTGTTTACAAAGATCATTCTTGGGACCTTATACTTTTCGGCCTGTCTCCAAACAGTCTCAGACTGAGGTTCAACACCGCCTTTAGCACATAAAACAGTTATAGCTCCATCAAGAACACGAAGAGATCTTTCCACTTCTACAGTAAAATCCACGTGTCCCGGTGTATCAATAATGTTTATCCTGGTATCTTTCCATTGAGCCGTTGTTGCAGCAGAAGTTATAGTAATGCCTCTTTCCTGTTCTTGTTCCATCCAGTCCATTGTAGCAGCACCTTCGTGAACTTCACCAAGCTTATATGTCCTTCCTGTGTAGAACAAAATTCTTTCCGTGGTCGTGGTCTTACCCGCATCAATATGCGCCATAATACCAATATTTCTAGTTCGTTCTAATGGAAACTTTCTAGGCATGTTTCAACTCCTTTCTACAACAACAATTTATTGTTGTGATTTTTTTTTACCATCTATAATGAGCAAATGCCTTGTTAGCTTCTGCCATCTTATGGGTTTCTTCTCTCTTCTTCACAGATGCACCAGTATTGTTGGCTGCATCCATGATTTCTTTGGCCAATCTTTCAGCCATGGTTCTTTCGCCTCTGGATCTTGAGTATCTTGTTAACCATCTCAAACCAAGTGTTTGGCGTCTTTCAGGTCTAACCTCAACAGGAACCTGATAGTTGGCTCCTCCAACCCTTCTTGCTCTAACTTCCAATACAGGCATTATATTATTAATTGCCTTTTGGAAAACTTCTAAAGGGTCTTCACCAGTAGCATCTTTCACCATGTCAAAAGCGTCATATACTATTTTTTGTGCAATTCCTTTTTTACCATCCAACATAATGTTGTTTATTAGCTTAGCTACAACAACACTATTATAAACCGGATCAGGAAGCACTTCTCTCTTAGGTACATTACCTTTTCTTGGCACTACTCTTCCCTCCTTGCTAATTGCAATATTTTACGGTACTCGACCACCATTTAAGGGGCCGCGGTGCACTCTTAATCTATCTATATAAATCAAGGGCACTCTTGCATTATTTCTTTGGTTTCTTTGTTCCATATTTGGAACGGGCCTGGCCTCTGTCTGCAACTCCAGCCGTGTCTAATGTACCTCTGACAATGTGGTATCTTACACCCGGTAAGTCTTTTACTCTACCACCCCTGATAAGGACAACGCTGTGTTCTTGTAGGTTATGTCCTATACCTGGGATATATGCACTTACTTCGATACCATTTGTCAGACGGACTCTCGCTATTTTTCTAAGCGCTGAGTTCGGCTTCTTAGGAGTGACAGTCTTAACAGAAGTACATACCCCTCTCTTTTGAGGAGCATTTATATCCGTATACTCTCTTCTTAGTGAGTTAAGGTTTCTCAATAGAGCCGGAGATTGTGACTTCTTTTGAGACCTTGTCCTTCCTTGTCTTACCAACTGATTAATGGTAGGCATTATACAGTTTCTCCTTTCTTTGCAAGCATTTTAATATCTTGCAATATTTTCTATTTAAACCGCTAGGTCATAATAGCTTTATACATTTTGGGCCGTTGACAAGTATAACACTATAAACTTGCTGTTGTCAATTGTTTTCCAAGGTTTCGTTCATCTGCGCCATTTCATTAAATAGTGCGATACGAGTCTTTTCTTCTGATGTGGAATCCATGCCATCTTCTTCCACATCTTCATCTAACTGGTCAAAAGATTCCATATATTCTGTGTTCACACCATAGTCTACCTTAATATCTCTATATCTCTTCATTCCCGTTCCAGCTGGTATCAGTTTTCCAATGATGACATTTTCTTTTAACCCCAGCAGGTTATCAGTCTTTCCTTTGATTGCTGCATCTGTTAATACTCTGGTAGTCTCTTGGAATGAAGCAGCCGATAGGAATGAGTTGGTAGCTAAAGAAGCTTTGGTGATTCCTAAAAGCACTCTATTGGCAGTTGCTTTTTCTAATCCATTAGCCTCAGCCTTTCTATTAGCTTCTTCAATTTCATGCAGACTATATAAACCGCCTGGAAGTAGATCGGTATCTCCCGATTCTTCTATCTTATACTTAGATAGCATCTGGCTCACTATTACTTCTATATGTTTATCATTAATGTCTACACCTTGATTTTTGTAAACTTTTTGAACTTCTTTTAACAGGTATTGATACACTCCTTCAACTCCGTTGATGCGAAGTATATCGTGGGGATTCAA
>JAAYSU010000063.1 GCA_012523915.1 Clostridiales bacterium | reverse complement strand
TGAAGGTGAGGGCTACGCCCTAGACGTAGGACGACAAATTTTGTGGCTAATAAGCTCACTCGAGAAGGACGCTTACCATCAGTTTGAACGTTACGGGATTACCGCTTTTTACGAGGATTTTCGCGAATTAAGGGATTACCTTTTATCATTGGAGAGACATAACAATATAAAGCTGTAACTCTAACTTTTCCCCTCAGTTTCTCCAGAAGGGATATGACGGTTCAACAATATGTGTACCTTGGCAATATGATGCGTGAGCATAAGCATAACTCAATCTTCGCTACATGTCTAAGCCTTAGCGAGCTAATATTTTATTTAACATAAAATAAATGCACAGATTAGTGACTCGAGAAAAAAGTTTCTTATCTCCTTACTTAAATGTTAAATGCATTTAAGGAGATAATAGTTTCGAGTTTAATTTTTAAGTGAGACATTTCGATAGTTTTTTCTACAAAAACTCCGCGCTATCGAGAATTATATATTTAGCTTTCCATGGCATCGAGCATTACCGATTCTTTTATAAGGCTTCCGGAATATGAAATTAGTTTTGGTATCACAATTCGAACAACAGGTATACCTATATCGGAATGGGTCAAATCTACTACGATGACATCCGTATTATTCTTTGCCAATCTATCAAGGCAGAATCCTATATCCTTTTTTATATAGCCTGTAGATTGATTAGGAATTTTTTCAATGGAAATGCATTTTTTTACCCCAACGCCATCATGCTTTATCAAATAAGATGGACTCAACTCCACAAGAAACTTTTGCCTGACTTTCTGTTGTTCCATTTCTGTCAGTGCTCTTAATAAAGCCACTTCTGGATCTAGGTTTGTCCCTGAGCCTCCAAAGTAGCGACGTTCTTTTCTTTGTCCATAGCATATAAACGTACTAATAGTAGGAATTCCAATATTGAAATTTTCATTCTTTATATGGTGACTAAAGATAGTTTCGTGTGGCAGTGCCTTGTTGATAAAATTTTGGATATAGCTGTTTTTGGTATTATTAAATTTTATAACGTACATATTCTTCAGATTTTCTAAGTTGTAGGCGTAGTATAATGCATCTCTTTCAATTACCTCCGAAATACCTTGTAATATTGCTTCTTCTAAAGTGTTTCCCGAAGCTAGTCCACCAGTATCATTGAACATAAAAGATATGCCACTAGCTGATATATAAGGGTAGTAAACTAAAGCAGAGGGAATCAACACTGGCTTCTTGTGTATTAACGAGTAACCCCAACTCCATTCTTGGCAAACATTTGTTAGTTCTTGGAAGCAATCTTTATCCCTGGACGCGCAGTTCTTGCATTTTAATGGTACGGTAGGGAAGTTGAATTCATATGGATTTAGAGCATAATCCTTCACTTTCTCATAGCTTACATTTATTATCTTACTGTGAGAAAATCTTTGTCCGCAATATCTCTCAATTGCCTCCATCATTGCGCTTGCTAAAGATTGTTCCAAAGTCACACCCTTCCCAAAGCTTTCCCTAGGAGGGTCATTTAGTAAAGTGGGTGAGGGTGACCATAGGCAAGCTTGCCGATGACATTTTGCTTTTACAGAAGCTTCATTCAGCCTAAAAATAGGTATATTATCAGTAAACCTAGGGTTAATCAGCTCTATTTTGTCTACACCAATTTTATTTAGCACTCCTGCAGCTTCCACAATAGTATCGGTTGGTAGAGTAGTGTAACTACCTGTTTCTTTAAAAATTATTTCTCTATCTTTTAATTCTATTTCTATATCTTTTGGTACTATATTTACAAATGGAGGTTTCATTCCATTCTTTCCTTTCCCAAGGGCTTTGCCCAAAGATTTTGACATTTAACATTTAGGCTACCAATGTGCTATGAGGTGCTGGCCTGAATTTGCGTTTTGTTTGGCTTTTCTTCCCACCTTCGTCATTAAATGCTTGATTCTTTTTTACAGCAGATACAATACCTAGAATTGCAAGGAATACAATAAATAATGATATAGGGTTGGTTAATATATTGATCTTAAACATTGTCTTAAAATATCGCTTCCTTGGCTCATTCTTAACAACCATCTCAGTATCCAAACTTTTGCCTTTCAACAGTTATAAATTGTAATGTACACTTTGGAGCAATACATCTCTCGCACTCTAAACACTGATTAGGAGACATGCGGTCCATAGTAAAAGGACATGCAGCTATACAGTTAGAACAAGCAGCTCCGTTATGCTGCCAAAATCTTAGACATTTCTCTGTATTTACGTACCATTTCTTTACGCCTGGATTGTTACTTTCACATACTCCAGTAAAAGTTCTATCGCCAAAACTTATAGCATCGGCTGGACATGCTCTAGCACAAAGCAAGCACTGTTCACAAAATTCGGTTTGCCCATAATCAATAGGCTTGTCAGTATTCAAAGGCATATCTGTCAAAACCTTACAGATACGAAGGCAAGCACCATATTCAGGCGTTAACAGCAGGCCATTTCTACCTAGTTGACCAAGGCCAGCATTTATCGCTAGTGGTATGCTTAAAGCAGTATCATTCATACATGGTATAGCATTATAACCAAGGGCTCGTATGAACTCAGCTAAGGATATGGCTAAAAACCCCATTTTAGAATACCCTAATTCAGTGGCGGCTTGACTAGCTAAATTAGGCGGCTTTAAGATGAAATCCCTACTCATGTTAACTGCCATTACTATAGCTTTATTAACAGAAACAGGAATTATAAATTCTTTCTCGGTTTCTTTTGGGTGTTCAACGTCGTCAAATATAAAAGGTTTATAAATATTTCTATCGTAAATCCATTTTTCGTCAATCTCCGTAATGCCAACCAAGTCGGTACCATAAAAATTAGCAGCATTTTTCACCATTAGTGTAAATTTATCCGCGTCGTGTTGCAATGGTAAATTATATAATTGTTTTGGCACAAATAGAGGATCCCATTTTAAAAACTGCTTATTGGCATTTTGATCACCATAGGTACCAAGGATAAAGTTAATTGCTTGAGAGCCCACAGCAAATGCATAATCCGATTGTGAATAACCCTCTGTGTTCTTCTCAATATTTTCAAAAATCTTGGCCGACATTTTTCTTAGCCAATTCATTGGACCAATTTCTCCTGTATCCGCTTGCCCAACTAAAATGAAAGCCGTTTTACTAGAATCAAACCTTTTGTAAGCAGCTTCGTTAATTTCATACATGTCCCATAAATTATTCCTAATATTAAACGATGTTCGTGGGATCATTCTTTATATTCACCTCACTCAATTAACATTCGATTAATATTAAAAATGCTATCAAGATGTAAATATGCTGGTAAACTCCCGCCAACAATAGCTGATCAAACTTTTGTAGCCTAGAATGTGTTATAAGGAAGGGGGTATATTAACTCTATCATTGCCCATAAATTATCGATTAGAGCCACAAAGTTTCTAATAGAAATAATTTGGTAAATTTAGTAAATGGGAAATGAACAACAAAGTCTTTTCACTTAGCCTCGATTGATTTCCATCGAGGCTAAGTGAAAAGACAGTACTATGTAGATTATTTAGCACCATAAAAAGTTGTAAAACTCGGTTAGGCCTAACTTTTCTAATGTAGACTTTAAGGGTTTACCAGTCTTTCGGTCCCAGCCCAGCTCTTGATAGTAGTCCCGCACCCATCCTTCAAGATAAGGTCCAATTCCTTTGCCAGCTGCCGGTCCAGCATCGGCAGGAGCCGGGTCAGTTATTCGAGGCGATACCTTTATATCGTAATCGGCAGTTAATCCATGCATTATATTGAAAATCCTTTCTAGAGTTAATACACGATGCCCTATTGTCAAAGCTTCTTCGGGAGTAAAATCCTCCCAACCTACAACGGCGGCTATAGATGATGAAGAAAATTTAAGGATGCCAGGTATTCCCCAGCTAGCAAACCAGCAGCATCCATAACAATCATTCCAATATTTTAGAATGCCTGTTCTCGCTACCTCTTCTCCTTTTCCAAAGGGATGTAAAGGATTAGTCTTTTCCGGGTATCCAGCATCAGGTTCTGGACACCAACAATCAGCCCCTGGTGCTGGCCAACCAGAACCTCCGCCTACAGCTTGCCCTAAAAGAACTCCCCAAGCCCTTCTCCAATCGTGTATGTTCATGCCCGAGCCTTTAATATGAACCGCTGCTTCAGGCAAACCAACACGTTCTGCAGCAACCTTCGGCCCATCAGCTAACATTGTCGCAAATTTTCCTTCTTTGTTGGCAATCCTTTTAACCAACGTCTCTATTACGGCGACATCACCCCAATTTAATTCTAGCCCATCGGTATCTTCTTTGGTCAAAAGCCCCCTTTCATAAGCTTCAAAGGCAACAGCCATAGCACAACCTACTGTGCTTGTCTCGAAACCAAGGCGATCTTCGAGATCAGTAAGATACCATACTTCACCTGGATCATTAGCTCCAGCTCCTACGATTGATGCAGCTCCTTCTTGGTTTTCGCCTCCGCCAGATAACGAAAACACATAACCCTTATATGGGCCTTCTACTGGCTCAGCATTATAGCAACATGCTACAGGACATCTGTAACATGGCTGAGGAGTAATTTTCTGGCTTGACATTCTTTTACCAAAACCTGGGATATCATTTACAGTCCAATTCTTTGATGAGAGTCCAACAAGCTGTTTAACTCCGACGTATTCACTTCTAGGGACTCCTGCCTTTCCAACAATAGGAGAAAGGCCTTGTTCGCTAGCTAACTTAGCCCATTCTCTGGATATTGGTGCAAGTTTCTCTTCATCATAAATTGGAACTTCACCGGTTCCCCTAACTGCGATAGCCTTTAAATGCTTGGATCCCATTATTTGACCGACGCCTGAGTGGCAGAACCCATGATTTTTATCATTCATTATCGCTGAGCCGGCGCATAAATGTTCACCTGCTGGTCCAATGGCAGCTACGCTGGCTCCGTCAGGCGCTCCAATCTTTATATTAACGCCTAGGTCCTCTTTAATGAGGTCTTCCGTTTCATGAGTATCTTTACCGACGAATTTCTCTGCATCTCGGAGCTCGACTTTATCATCATCGATCCAAAGGTATACCCATTTATTAGCGGCGCCTGTAACTATAATGCCATCATATCCTGCCATGCTAAGGAAAGGGCCAAACCATCCATGGCTGTGAGATCTACCTGCAGTAAATCCAGTATCAGCGTTCAAAGTTGTGATTGTACAATTGTTAGGAGATGGGACTCTAGTACCCACTAGAGGACCATTTAGGAAAATTAATGGATTTTCGGGATCCAAAGCCCCAATGCCGTCAGGTAATTCCTTCATCAAATACCACAGGCCCAGACCAAAATTACCAACATATTTTCTCAAAATCGCTTCCTTTGGTAAACCTTCAACAGTTATACTCCCACTGGTTAAGTCCACTCGGAGGATTTTCCCCCTATATCCCCCTCTTATCATTTTTTATTCCCCCCTGTTTGTTTTTGGCTATTAAATCAAATAGCCTTTGCTCCATATCCCCCTCAAAAAGTCAATATTTCCTTTACAACAAAAAATAAAGTAACAGTAATAAATCACCCTCCTTTTAAACATTTCCTCTTTTGCGTGATTCTTTAATACAATTTAGTCTGCTGAAAACTCCCCCCTTTTTGTCCTTTGCTATCATAAAACCTGGAAAATCATCGTGATAAAAGATGTCCATTTCATGATAAGATGCAAGTTAAGTCAAAAAGCTTTTTGATGACAAATGCCCTAGCAAGTTAGATTCATATAGAAAATAAAATAGATAAGAAGAGTTGAGAATTTTATATGACCCTTTAATCAGATAATCAAGTTGCTTACTCAACTTGAAATTTATTTAATGTAGTATGTATGTAATAGCTTTATAATATATTTAATGGCTCTTCGATAAGAAGCTAAATAATTTCATTTTTACCCTGCATTAACATGATATAGGTAACATTTAATAATACTATATTTCCAAAAATTGGTCAACCATAATCTGATTCTGATTAAAAAGGATCAGGTCCAAATCCCTTTTATCAGTGGCGTTATTTTGGTGGTGAATGGTCCCTGTTCTTATTTCTTCCGCTCCCAATATTTCTCCATTCTCCAATCCCAAGATCTCCTTGGCTTAAAAAATTTTGGATGATGAATGATGAAGCCTGGCGGCGATATTTCTTATCTGCTGTTATCATCAACCCAGCATCTTCGAACAGGAGTGATTTTATGAGTGGCAGCATTCACTGTGGCATATCCTATCCGAGGAAGGGCTTCGTTAAAATGTAACTCCCATGCAAAAGTTTA
>JAAYSU010000062.1 GCA_012523915.1 Clostridiales bacterium | reverse complement strand
TGGGAGTAAAGGGTTACATAAACTCGCTACGCTCGCCCTTGACTCCCGTTGAAAGGATATTGACAAAATGTAAATATTTGGTTCATTAAGAATTAAAAAAATATGTCTTGACAAGGTGAACACTTCTTTCTTCCATTCGGAGTAATTCAGCTTGTACCATAACCTTATCCTTTCCCATGTGTACTCCTATGTTGCTTAAAAAACGATGCTATCAGCTATTTCTCTAATTGAAGCATTTTATCAATAAAATATGCTTCGCTAATATATTAATACAGCTTTTGTACGTATCCTTCTGATAGCCAACAATAATTCGAAATCGCATACTAGGATAAATAGACAATGCTTTTAAAAACAATTAAACCTAATTAAAAAGTCCTTAAATTAATACGCTTCCCTCCTTGTATATTTATTTATATAATCAAGACGTCGTGTCCTGAATAACATATTTATATTTCTATATTTCAATAAGCCATAATAAACTCATACATAATGTTTATATATGGGAAAGTTTCGTTATAGTTATGTCAATTTCGCCGATTAAATTTCCATTCGCATCCAATACTGATCAAGAAAATTATACAAAAAAAGAATTAATCTTGTGATAATTTCCATTTGAATGGATTATTATTGTAAGAACTGGCAATACCAGCTATATTTATTTAGTTTTCAAGCTTCGACCTCTTTTTTTCCTTATATTTTATATAAAACAGGTCATTAATTAATTTCTGTATTTGTTGTTAATTTAATAATTATCTATAATGAAGATATTAACATAAATGGGCGGATTGCTCAAACTTCAACGCCCGTTAATTGAGACAAATAAGGTCAATATAATAAGGCTATAGCCTATAAACAAAAATGAAAAAGAAGCCTAGGGTATAAACCTCCAGCTATACCCCAAGCTTTAAGAATAACATTAATACTATACTAGCTGGCTAAGAAAGAGGCATAGAGGCATTTACCAAGGCACAATTATATTTTATTCTGGGATATATCAAGGTGCATGTAGCTATATGTTAAAATCCAAGTTCTTTTATTCCTTCCGCTTCCACAGGCAACGATACATTCAGCTCAGTACAGTATCGTTTTTGGAGGAATTGATGCTTGATATAGTCCATAACTAGCGAAAGTTTTCCGATTAAATAAAGATAGTGTATATTTACCATATGTTTCAAGGCTGATGCAACAATCCCTGAACACTTTACTCCCATTACTTTAGCTACCGCATAAGAGAAACCTACAGAAACTAGTACTCCATGATAATTAGGATTGAAAGGTCTTATCTCTTTGCCATTAATAATATTTATTATATTCTTGGCTACACAGCTTCCTGTTTGAAGCGCTGTTTCTACTACCTGGGGTAATGGTTTCCCATCACAGATATGAGATATGGTATCACCAGCGCAAAATACATTTTTATATTGAATAGACTGCATATAATCGTTAACTTCTACACGGAATCTTCTATCACATTTAATATCCATTTCTCCTATAAATGGATTTCCTTGTATTCCTGCTGTCCAAATCAAAGTTCCTTCAATTTTCTCTTCATTGCTCAGATAGATGCTGTCTTTATCTACACTCTTAATTCCGCACTCAGTAAGTACGTTGATCCCGATCTTCTTTAATCTTGCCTCACATTTTTTAGCTAAATTCTTATCGAGAATATTTAAAATATTAGGTAATGCCTCTACTAAATAGATATTGACTTCTTCTACATTTATTGAGAACTGTTTACATAACTTGTTTTTCCATTCACCCAATTCACCAGCCAATTCTACTCCGGTGAAACCGCCACCAGCAATTACGAAAGTAAGTAATTTCTTTCTTTCTTCTCTATCCGTAATCGTGGATGCTTTTTGGAAACAGTTATAGATATGGTTGCGTAATATTATAGCTTCTTTATGAGACCATAACTGATATGCATATTCATTAACGCCTGGCAGATTGAAACAACATGGACGACTGCCTGTCGATAGGACTAAATAATCATATGTATACTCATGATTATTGGAGAATAACTTTTGAGAGTCAAAATCGATACTGACTATCTCATCTTGAATAACGTCTACTATATTGCTTTTAAATATACGGTTTAGGTCAACCTGAACAGCATTTGGTAATACTCTACCTCCTGCTACCTCATGTAGTTCCGTAAGTAATGTATGATATGAGTTCTTTTCGATAAGCTTTATTTCTATATCCTGATTTCTAGCATAATATTTTTCAAGTTCTTTAGCTACACTAATCCCAGCATAACCCGCACCTAAAATTACTATTTTTTTTGACATATAAACCCACCTTCATTTACAATAGAATATTCCTACCCCTTATAAACATACTATATATTTAATTCTCTTTCAAGCTAATAGCCTATTGTAATAAGTGATGGGTATAACTACATTTTATGGTATGCATTCAAGCATATTTACTAGCAAATAGAACTAATATATTTATAAACTATCAACTTACATAAACTTTTTTTATATTACTTCATTGCTTCAATAAGATAAGATGCAACATAATCTTCAGCATTTGTATCTGGTACCCATGACTTAATAATCTTCCTGCTGTTATCTTGGGGCGTGAGCTTAATATCTTTAAAGCCAGCATTTTTCATCATGGTTTCGATATTATCAACAAATGCTGCTCCTGCAATACAGCCGGCCATCATTTCCAAATCGCCTTTTATTTGCTCAGGTAATTCTGCGGTAGCAACAATATCAGCTATGCATAATCTTCCCCCGGCTTTTAGAACTCTATATGCTTCCTTAAAAACTTGCTCTTTATCGGTAGATAGGTTAATTACGCAGTTAGATATAATTACATCTACCGACTCATCACTAACAGGCAAATATTCAATTTCTCCTAGCCTGAACTCAACATTGTGGTATCCACTTTTTTGAGCATTCTGTCTTGCCAACTGGACCATTTCCGCCGACATATCCACTCCAATGACACGTCCTTTTTCACCAACCCGATCACTTGCTAGAAAACAATCAAAACCGCCTCCACTTCCGAGGTCAAGTACTGTCTCCCCTTCTCTAAGTGAAGCTATTGCTATAGGATTTCCACAGCCCAAACCCATATTTGCCCCAACGGGGATATCTGCAAGCTCTTCCTCCGAATATCCCAAATTCACAGATGCTTCCTTTACATTTACCGCCGCATCCCCGCAACAGCCCGGGCTACAGCAGCAACTGCCGCTTCCCTTTAACGCAATTTCACTATATCTTTTACGAATATAATCTTTAACATCTCTCTTACTGCACATCAAAAATATCCTCCTTATTTCACATAACCTATTTTACAATTGCCAAAATAACTAAGGTGTATGTATAGATCAATATATCATTTATATTCAATAAGGCAATACTCTGCTAATTAAAAAATCTAAATAGTTGCAAAAATGAAAAAGCCTTGCAACATATTAATTGCAAGGCTTTTTTCTTGGTGGAGAATAGGAGATTCGAACTCCTGGCCTCCTGACTGCCAGTCAGGCGCGATCCCAACTTCGCCAATTCCCCGGATTAGCTCTAGCTGAGCTAGATCCAAAATATAAGACGATAATATAATAGCATATTCTCTACAGCAATTTCAACATTAATTACTCAAAATAACTTTGTTTGGTGTCAATTCTTATTGAATTTGTTTCAGCATCCCATATTACCGCAAAGTCGAGAGCCTCTCCCAAATCCCTTAGTTTGAAGTAATTATTTCCATTAATATTATAAGCTACCATGTTGACCTCTTGCCCGTCCAAATAGATGGTTGATTCATTGGCCATTCCAGTTTGAATCCCCGTATCCTTGATTTCGAGTTCGCCTCCCTGGACAGTATAGGGAGTGTTAGTCGTAATTACAATAGCTTGCTTATCTTCATCCCATATAACTTCAAACTGCTTGTCTGTTCCTGATAAGACCATAGCCAAATCCCTAAGTTTAAAGTAATTGTACTTATTTATTTCATAGGCCTGAAAGGCCATTTCTTCTCCATCGATTAGAAGACTTGCATCTGTTGGCTCAGCATTTACTACCAAGTCTACGGAATCATCTTCATCTTTAACTATGAAGTAAAACAATTCTGTTTCCTGCTCATGTATGATATCAACACTCATAAAGTAGTTCTTTACATCATCTGAGCTTACAGTATAGTATACCGTAGTATCAATTGGAATTGGCTGATCTATATTACTGGCTTTGCCGTCACTAGTCATTGAAAAAGTTTTAATCTTATTATTCTTACTATCGTAACAGCTTATAGTATTCCTAACACCTTCTGATTTTGCAGTTATTGAAATTGTAGATCCGACAGGTAAGGTGTAAATGTATAGAGTTCCATCATCCGGTGCTTCTAACTCATTTATCTCTATAATATCGGATATTGCCAACATGTATTTGTCAGTCTCTGCAGTGGATGCACCATCACTTGCTGATGTTAAAACCCCAACCATCATTATTAAAACAATTATCAATACTATATAAATCTTTTTTTTATTCTTAGCCATAAGATTCTCCTGTTAACAATAGTTACTCTTTAAGTATAATGCTTCAACGATCTTCATGCAAGTTACAGATTTATTAAATTCAATAGGAAGTTCTAGCTTAAACAGTAATTATCTATTGCATTTTTATAATGTTCTACATGTACTCTTTCATCAAGAATTATTCTCTCTAATATCTTTTTTATATATTTATCATCTATTAGTCTAATATGTTCTTGATAATTTTTTATAGCTTTGAATTCAGAGTTTAAATCCGCATGAAGCATATCGCAAATATTGCAACCGTAATATACAAACCGAGGACTCCAATCATTTCCCCGCGTACTTGCACCGCCTCTAAAGAAAGGTCTACCTCCTAGTAGATTAATAAGTTTTGATAGGATTTCCATATGCAGCATTTCATTAATAGCTATGCTTTCAAACATTTCACTTAAGTCATCATATTTCTTCGTCTCAAAGTAGTGATATAGATATTGATTAATAGCAGTGAATTCACTTACAATACCTGCATAATCGTCCATTATCATCTCTAGATAAGCTTGATTAGGCGCTTCAACCCTTATCTCCGGATAAGGCGAAGGATCTGAAAAACCAGCACGTTTATGTATCCCATAGTTTATCCCCATACATATTCCTCCTTTACTTTCTCTATTATTACAATATGTTTTCAATACTTTTTTCATACGTTACATAATTGCCAGCAAAGTTACAGATAACTAATGAAAACAGGAGGTGCTAATATGGCTGTCGCCCATAAATCAGTTATTTCATTTGGCCTGGTCGCTATCCCAATATCCTTGTATACCGCTACACAGGATAACGATATTCGTTTTAACCAACTTCATAAAGAAGACAAAGAACGTATTAGGTATAAAAAAGTATGCGGACATTGCGGCAAGGAAGTGAAACAGGATGATATTATCAAAGGCTATCAATACGATAAGGACCATTATGTAATTGTCACAGAGGATGATTTGGAGAAGATAAAAACTGAGAAAGATAAATCTATACAAATACTACACTTTGCTAATTTAAATCAAATCTCACCTATCTACTTTGACAGAGCTTATCATGCCACACCTGAGGTCGGTGGCGAAAAAGCCTTTGAACTTTTACGAGCTGCGCTTTTAACCGAACAGAAAATTGCAATAGGAAAAACCGTCATGGGATCAAAGCAAAAATTAATGGCCATCATACCACGTGAAGACGGCATTCTTATTACTACCATGCATTACGAAGATGATATTAAAGATCTACCCAAATCATATGAAAAACCAAAAATAGATGATGCAGAACTTGAAATGGCAAGAATGCTAATTAATACAATGGATACACCCTTTAATCCATCGGAATACAAAGATGAATATCAGATGAAATTAAAAGAATTGATAGAGATAAAGATAGCGGGCAAGGAGATCATCGCTCCTAAACCAGAAGAACAAAGTAACATAATTGATCTTATGGATGCTTTAAAAGCAAGCATTGAGAAGAATAAAAAATCAACTCAAACTAAGGGAGCATAATGGATATATTTGAAACTAAGAATATTAAACCTATGTTGATTAAAAGCACGAGGGAAGCCTTTAACAGTCCTGATTTCATTTTCGAATTAAAATTGGACGGCGAACGCTGTATTGCATACTTAGATAAAAATGGGACCGAGCTTAGAAACAAACGTAATCAAAAAATGCTAATTAAAGTTCCCGAATTATCCAATATACACAAACAGATAAAAAACAAATGCATCTTAGACGGAGAGTTAATAATTATTAAAGACGGCAAGCCCTCCTTTAAAGAAATGCAGAGAAGATCACTAATGTCTAATACTTTTAAAATTGGGCTTGCATCAACTAGATTACCAGCTAGTTTTACAGCCTTCGATATACTATATT
>JAAYSU010000061.1 GCA_012523915.1 Clostridiales bacterium | reverse complement strand
TTCCAACATATTCTCCTAGAATACCCAAAATTATCAGTGTAATGCCGTGGAATACCAAATTGACGGCTATAATAGAAGCCCAACCTGCAAGGGTGTTATCGGTAAACAATCTCTGGTAAAGTACAAATAAAAGATATAAAAAGCCTGAAACAGAAAGCAGAAAACCTAAATATGTTGCTAGTTTTAATGGTTTATAACTAAATGAAAGTATGGCATCTGATGCCAGTTTGAGCATTTTTTTCAGCGGATATTTTGTTTCTCCTGCCCAGCGTTGGTCTCTTACATATTCTACTGCAGTCTGTTTGAAGCCAACCCAACTAACCATACCACGTAAAAATCTGTTCTTTTCATTCATGCCCTTCATGGTGTCACAAACCTTGCGGTCAATCAAGCGAAAATCGCCAGTATCCCTGGGTATATTATCATCGGTCAAAGCACCCAGAATTCTGTAGAAAAGAAATGCAGTAGATTTCTTAAAAATGGTTTCGCCATGTCTTTTTAGACGCTTACCATATACTACCTCGTAGCCTTCCCGCCATTTTTCCAGCATTCGGGGAATCACTTCCGGTGGATCCTGAAGATCGGCATCTATGATAACGACGGCTTTTCCTTGCGCATAATCCATGCCGGCAGTTACCGCAATTTGATGACCGAAGTTTCGGGAAAAGTCAATCAGACGAATGTTTTTATCTGTCCGTGCCAGCTCTGCTATTATATCTGCTGAGCGATCCCTGCTTCCATCATTTACAAATATCAGCTCATAGCTTTCAGTGCTCTGATCCATTACTCTCTTTAAACGATAATAGGTTTCTTTAATTACTTCTTCCTCATTATACATGGGGATTACAATCGAACAAACAGTTGCGCTCATTTGACATCCTCCCATAAAAGCTATTCTGTACAAGCTATTTTACATTTACAGTATAGCATAGAAAAATGTGATTACCAATGACAACTGGTTATATTTTCCTAAGCGTTAGAGAGCATGAAAGAAATAGACACAGAAAAGGAGTATGACTTTATGCATACTCCCTTTCTGTTCTATTATTTTTAGTTATATTCTAGTAAACTTTAGTTGATTGATATTTGCTTTTACTCTTAGACATTGAGTAGCTAGCACCATTTTCACGCATCTGAGAATCATATGAAGTATCAATTAGTACCCATTTACCACCTACGTAAACTTCATTCCAGGAATGGTAACCCTCAACACCGTCTGCATAGCCCATTACAAGCTTGGTGGGAACTCCCACACTACGAAGCATGGCTGCTGTTAGGGATGCGAAATCATAGCAAATACCGGATTTGCTTTTATAGGTATTGTCTATTACTGGAACATATGTGGAAGGAAGATTAGCCAACTTATCATAATCGTACCGGATATTGCTAACTACATAGTTGTATATCTTCTTTAGCTTTGCTTCGTGACTGCTTACTCCAGAGGTTAAATCTTTAGCTTTCTTAATAGCCGCCATATTAGAATTCCAGTTAATCATCTGAATGGAGTTTAGGTAAGCTGAGTTGGAATCCTTGGCTTTTACATTAACTTTTTCGGTCATTATATACCTGTATTTGCTGCCTTCTGTGTTTTCCATGACGCTTACTGTATACTCGCCATTTCCTGATTGAAGAGGGAAAGTTTCCAGAGAGCCGTCCCCGGCTAAATTGTAAGTATAGCGGGAGTCACCCTTTTCTATCATCAACTTAACCCTTTTGCCACTGGTATTGTTGTATCGTACTCCGATTGTACCTGAATTTACTTTGCTGGTATCAAATACTGGTTCATTGTTGGAAGGTGTTGATTTCTGATTGTTAGAGTCAGTTTGTGCAGGTGATTTTGGCGGATCAACTGGCTTCGGGGTTGCCTCCTGGTTAGGTGCTGCTGAAGGCGTGGGTGTTGCTCCCGCTTTAGTTGCATTTGACTGTGATGTTTCTTGGGGTTTAGTTGTTGATTTCGGCTCTGAGGTTGCTTTTGATTCTGAAGGTTTAGAGTTCTCTTTTGCTTGTACCGAGGATACGGACTTTTTCCTTGCAGATGTCGATTCTTCAGATTGTAATGGTTTCACTGTTTGTTGTGGGCTTACTTGTTCCTTGATCTGCGCATCTTGCGCATTTTGTTCCGCCTCTTCTGCTGGGGCTGCTGTTGCAGCTACTGTTGGAGGTACCTCTGCATCTTCTGTTAAAGCTTCTGCTTTTGCTAAAACCACCTTATTAGCTTTAGTATTTACTGCTTTTACTTCAGACGACAGACTGTTGTTTACATTACCAACTTCACCGGTGTTTTCTATGCTACTTATATTCAAAGACTCTTGTGTGTTCAAAGATGTCTGTTGGTCAACGAATTGTCCCACGATCGGGGCCATTACTAAGAAAAATGTAATGACAAGAGAAATTATAGTTTTGGACACAAAAAAACTCTCCTTTCGGTAGCTCGGCTGCCATGTCCCGGAGGATTTAGGCCCTGTGGCTTTGCGTCCCATTGTTTCCAATGGTTTGCCCTTATCGTTGAAAAGCTTTATTCAACGCTGCATATATATAATTGTATAGTATACAAAGTTGTTCTTCACTGCTTGTCTACTTTATTATCTATCCAGTATATGCTAATTGTCAAACAAATTTTTACAAATTATTAGAAATTTTTGAATGTTTTTTATTAATTAAAATCACATGCTGTTCAGTTGCGAATTAAAAGATTTACATGATATGATAAAGTAAAAGGAATTTATCCGATTTCAAGGAGGCATCCATTTATGCATATTCAAAAACTACA
>JAAYSU010000060.1 GCA_012523915.1 Clostridiales bacterium | reverse complement strand
GTTATAGCAGCTGCTGGTAACCTAATTGGAAAGCTGTTCAATAAATAGATGACCTCTCTCAGCCCTCTACAATCATCCACTAATTATTTCTATATAAATATGTAAAAACATTTGACTGTAAACAAGGTTTATAGTTTATCATTGTTATAGAAATAAGAAAGGGCAGATCAAATGAAGATAAAAGAAATTGAAAGCTTGACCAAGATGGAACGGTCAAATATTCGTTTTTATGAACGCAAGGGTCTAATTTCACCTAAGCGCTTAGCTAATGGGTACAGAGACTATTCAGAAAATGACTTACAAATACTATTACGCATTAAGTTACTAAGAAGCCTACATATTTCGATAGATGAGATTATAGCACTTAAGGGTGGGAGCAAGAGCTTATCCGATATCCTTGATAATCAAATTGAGAAGCTGGAACGAGAAGAACAAGATGTCTCTTATGCCAAGGATTTATGTCGGGCTATACAAAGGGACAGGGTAGATTTTGCAGACCTGGATGCCAAAAAATATCTCGATGGTATTAATAAATCTATTGAGGAAACAGCCAGCACATATTTTTCTATCGAAGGCGATGAAATTCCACAAGTATTCCATCCATGGCGCAGATTCATGGCCAGAGCATTCGATATTTTTATGTACGATATAATTTGGTCAGCCTTTCTTGCCTTTGCATTTAATATAAATATAATGGCTAGGAGCAATTGGGAGGCATTACTGGACACCTATATTGCAATTGCAATAATGTTAGTTCTAGAACCACTATTAATCAAACTATTTGGCACAACTCCAGGCAAGGCGATCTTCGGACTTCGAATAGAATTCTGCGATGGTAGTCCTCTTTCCTATAAAGAGGGGTTAAAGCGAACCTGGGGTGTCATAAGCATTGGCATGGGATACTATATTCCAATTTATAGTCTTATACGACTTTGGAAGAGTTACAAGCTATGTAGCGAAAACGAAACGCAACCATGGGATGAAACAATTTGCTACACAATAAAGGATAAAAAACAGTCCCGAGGCCTGCTTTATATTGCTGCATATCTAGTCCTATTCGCTATTTTATTTACCATCACATATGCACAACTGCTCCCTCCCAACCGAGGAAACATTACTGTGGCAGAGTTCGTTGAGAATCATAATTACTATGCCAACCATTTTGGAGTTGGATTTGGTGATAAATATTTAGACGAGAGTGGCAAGTGGGCGGAAAAGGAATTCGACAACAGTATATATATTGAAATCGGCTATGATGAAGAACCAGAGTATCATTTTATAATAGAAAATGGATATGTGACTGGAGTTTCATTTGAGGTTGAAATTGAGAATAATGAATATTGGATTAGCCCCTATAACACCTATATGTATCTAATTTCACTTGCTATTACCGGAGCACAGGATCAAATGCACTTATATTCAAAACTTCCAAATAGAATACTAAAAAATATCGATAATAATACTTTTAAGAACTTCCATTTTGAAGAAGCCGGAATTACATTTAACTGTGATATCAGCTATTGGGGCTACATTAACACTCAATCTGATTATCTATGGCCGGAAGAAAATATTGATGAAAACTATTTCAGTCTGAATTTTTCAGTCAATAAGTATAATTAACTTTCCTGTCTGTATTTATCTATATCTATGCCGTATTTGTCTATTCTGCGATATAAGGTTCTTCGAGGAATTCCTAATTCCTCTGATACCTTAGTTATATTACCTTGATTCTTCTTTATACCGTCATGGGCATTGATTACCTGATGTGGCTCACCATCTTCGACAAGTACGCATTCTCCCGGACCCACGATTACTTCTTCCTTGTCAGTCTTGACCTTTAGTTTTCCTTCTAACATTAGGAAATAGTGCTCAGAGCCAGGATGCACATGCATTTCCGCCCCACCACCAGGTCCTAAAATTGAAATTGCAACTCTTGCATGAATAGCCTGATCCTTTGTAAAGATTTCGTTGCTAACCATGTCGTGATGAAGTGGAGGTAAGGTTTCTTCTAAACTCTTTAAATTTGATACGATCATTTTAATTCTCCTTTTCTCTTTATAATTTTGTTCGTCTTAATTAAGAGCAAATTTTATACCAGCCTAAGGTACAGTTAGAAAGCCATAAATTTCAATGATGCTTGGGATAGATATAATATTATATGCCATATTGCCCTGTGCCATTGTGCCAGATTGGCCTTATTAGAACCTGTCCTTAATTAACTTATTCTGTAGATTAAGCAATAATGCAAAAAACAGCTTGATCAGCTGTTTTTATACAAATTATTAATTGTTAATTGACGATATATTATATTTATTATTTATTTCTCGACCTTATATATACCAATGCTCCAACTATAATTGGAATAATAGAAATAAGGTAAATTATTTGATAACCAAAATACTCCGCTATTATACCCCATATGACGGAACCTGCTCCAATCCCAAGATCAAAGCCAAGATAGAAAGTAGCATTTGCAGCGCCTCTTCTAGAGTAACTAACATTGCGGACAGACATTGCCAGCAAAGCTGGCTGAATAGCTCCAAACCCAATTCCATAAATAAATCCAGCTATAAGAAAGGCGGTTAGGGAATTAGCATAATAAATTAGAACCACTGAAAGCGTTACACATATAATGCCTGGGTACACCGCAAAGGAAGGGCCTTTTCTGTCCGTCAGACGGCCAAAATATGGTCTTGAAACCAATAAGGCAGCAGCATAAACCATAAAATACAATCCAATATTTTCAACTTCCTTTTGATTCGCATAAAGTGCAATAAAGGAAAGAATTGATCCATAGTTCATTGTGATGAAGAATATTACTATTGCAGGAAGCAAGGCGGTTTTTTCAATTATTCCTTTTTTGTCAGGTTCCAGGGCCTGTTCCGGCTTAACATACTTTATAGGCAAAGCTATAATTATAGACACTAATACCATTCCGGCTGAAATATAAAAAACAGTGCTAAAGTCATAATCTTTAAGTAACCAAAGTCCAAAGGCAGGGCCCATGGCCATCCCTAGTGTGCCAGTTAATCCGAAAAATCCCATTCCCTCCCCCAGCCGGGATTTTGGGATGACGTCAGAGGCAACTGTGCTAGAAGCTGTACTAGAAGCTCCCCAGCCAAAGCCATGAATAAATCTCAAAATCAAGAGTATAAAAACTGTTGGAACCCAATTGTGAGCAAAAACAGATATAACTGTTACTATTAGACCTATAAGAAATATTCCTTTTCTTCCCTTCCTGTCTAACAACCTGCCAGCAATGGGCCTCATTATTACAGCCGAAACAGTAAAAATGCCCATTACCATGCCCGCTAAAACATCTGATCCTCCTAATTCAATAGAAAAAATCGGCAGTACCGGCAAAAGCATTTGAAAACCAGTAAAAATTAATAGGCTTGATATTGAAATCAAAATAAAGTCGCGGGTCCATAGAGGCTCTTTATGTAAAAGTCCTGCATCTCTTTCCACCAATATTTCCTCCTATAATAAGTTGTAATTTTTTGACTATAATCTGCTACATAAAAGCAAAAAGTGATGCAGCGCCACCGGTATGGAGAAAAACTATATTCTCATCATCTTTAAAATAGTTCTTGTCAATTAAATCTAACAAACCACCAAAGGTCTTGCCAGTATAGACAGGATCAAGGAATAGTCCTTCATTTCTTGCCATCAGATTTATCGCAGCATTACCCCGCTCTGATGGAATAGCATAACCATCGCCTGCATAATTGAAGATATTAATTTCATCTTCTATTGATAAAGAATCCTTTTTTATAATATCGCAGGTTTGATTAAAAAGTTTAGTAACAACAGGATAGAAATCATCTGGAGTCACTGCAATAGATGTCGATTTAATTCCAGAGTTTAGGAGTTTAGATCCAAGCAATACCCCTGCATAGGTACCACCTGAGCCTGTGCAACAGACAATGTGATCAAGTTCGATAGCTTGTATTTCTGATTGCTCTACCATCTCTTTTACACAATCGACATATCCCAAAACACCAAGAGGAACAGATGCCCCTATAGGAATAGTGTAAGGGGTCTTGCCTGTAGCCTTTAATTCATCACTAATTCGGTTTATTTCAGCATATAAGTCTCTTATGCTGTCACTATCAACAAATATGACTTCTACACCCATCAAATCATTCAAAAGCAGATTTCCCTTTTTCTCACTTATCCCGCTTTTCATAAGTACAAGAATAACATCAAGCCCCAACTTTCTACAGCATGCAGCCGTTAACATGGCATGATTAGACTGTGCTGCCCCTGTTGTAATAATCGTATCTGCACCACATTCTATAGCATCTGCAAGCACATATTCAAGTTTGCGAACCTTGTTTCCTCCAAGGCCTATTCCTGTCATATCGTCGCGTTTGATATATATGTTCTTTCCTGTAATATGGCTTATGTTATTTAATTTATATAAAGGTGTCGGCTTGTGTACCAAATCAATCTTCTTTATTTCTTCATAACTTTTCATTTTTAATTCGCCTTATCATTTTCAGTTTCAGTTATTTTTTGGTAATTTTCTCTCATTATTTCTAATATCAGCTTATCTAGTTCCTTGCTTTGCTCTACCAATTCTTCAAGAGAATATTTACCAGATTCTATTGCCTCATTTAAATAGTCCCTTAGTTCTTCTAGTTTTTGTCGATGTTTCATCTTAATCTCCATAACTTCTCAATAAAATAATACGTTCAGTATTAAGTCTATTAATATTTTTAATTACACTGTATATAGGGTATACATTATATACCCCACTATATTAAAATTCTAAACCTAAATAATATATTCTATATTACCTAATCAATTTTGTAAATGATTTTGCAAGATTTTAACAAAAATGAAAACCCTAGCTATATTAGGGTTTCCAAAATACTTCATATATTTAATGGAAAATTTTTTTAGCCTTCTTTACTAATAGTAATCCTATATCCGTCTTGCTCCTCTTTGATATCAATCTCATTCCAGCCTTTGGATTTAGCAGCACGGGCTACATTTTCCTTGGCTGTATCTGTATCAACCAAAACAACAATTTCAGATTCATCAGCTGTCTTTATTGCATTTAATGTTTTAATAACCGGCTGCGGACAGGATAATCCTCGAGCATCTACAAGCTTACTCATGTCATAACCCCCCTATACTCTTTCTCGCATGGTGAACCCAATTAGTAAACACACTATTAGTCCAATAAACAGCGCTACAATTCCCGCACTTGTAGCCCCTGCTCCTGAACTTGCTAATCCAAAATTATGAGCGAAAGCAGCTCCAGCAATCATTCCAACAACAAATATTGCAGCATCTCCATCTCCTTCACCTGATAAAAACAGCTGTCTGCCAGGGCAACCACCAGCCAGGGTAAAGGCCAAGCCTGCCAGCACCATGCCACCGAAGTTCCAAATGTGCATAGTATGAGCAATTGGCTGATCAGCAAATCCTGGATTAAATTGATTGAGTATCAAATTCATTATTAAGGATGCGACAAATAAGCCTGCAATTCCTAAGAAAAGATGCATGTGTCTAAATAGAATTAAATCGCGTATAGCACCCATGGTACAGAAACGGCTTCTTTGTGCCAAAAATCCAATAATAAGGCCAAATATTAGAGATATAATCAAAGGAGCATGTAGCGAACCAGGTCCTTCTATACTGTAGAAAAGAACTCCACTTTGAGGCTCACCTTCAATCTGAGGATTAAGTAACATTAAAACTAATAGTCCAACCATAATTATTGGGAAAACCCATCCTACAGAAGAACGAGTTTTTTGCGTTACCCCTAGATTATAACCTTTCTTAAGGAAAAGTGTGCCTATCCAAATACCTACAAAGAGTCCAAGCAATCCTAGAATTGCATTTAAGTCTCCGCCTGCAAGCCTTAGCAATGCACGCCAGGGACATCCTAAAAATATTAAGGCCCCTATCATGGCAAAAGCACCTAAGACAAATCTAACAATAGGAGCCGATCCCGTTCTAGGCCTAAATTCCTTAAAAAGAAATGATGCAGCAAAAGATCCAAGGACAAAACCTATAATTTCTGGTCGTACATACTGAACGACTGGAGCCCTATGTAAAGCGAGTGCGCCTGTAGTGTCACGTAAAAAACATGCAACGCAGACTCCCATATTCACAGGGTTGCCAAAATACTGAAGTAAAATAGCTAAAATTCCGATAATAGCGCCCACACCAACAATGCCGCGCTTGGTTGCCAATACGTTTTTCACCTGCTACCTCCAATCTAATATATTAACTTCATTGTTATAGAAATTATATATTAGACTGTAGAATATTGGAAATTCAATATTTCTATATACTCTCCAGCATCTATAGAAATATATGATAGCACTTTTTAGCTTCTTCAATTAATTTAGTTTTCTCGTTAGCTATTTCTTCATCTATAACTTTATTAAGTAAATCATTCAGTAATAAGCCTATCTCCTTTCCTTCTTTAAAACCTATAGATTTTAAATCATCACCATCTATAGCAAGAGCTTGTAAAGAAAAACATTGTTGATTATCTAATATTTCTTCCAGAAGCTCTTCAGTCTTTTTAATCACGTTATTATTTAATTTTAGCAATCTCCTAAAGTTTTCGACTCCTATTTTATTCAATAACCTTTTTATTGAACTCCGATCAGGCACAAAGTTGTAATCTAGATTTTCTATAAGAATTTTTACTGTCTTTATTGTTTTCTTATCATAACGCATTCTTTCCATTATCTTTTCACTTGGTAAGCTGTGAAAAAACAGTGTTAGATTTAATATGATATCGTCACTAATTACACTGATAGCATTGAGCGTTTTGTTCCAGTCATCAATATCCATTTTCTTTGCTTCAGGAATTACTTCAAATATTATTTGAGAATACTTATTTAAAACATTTTTTGTCTTTTCTCCCTGACACAATATTTTATTAAATTCACTCGTTATTCTTTCTATAGAAACATTTTGTAGCAGAGTTTTACATTCAAGCATTTGTTGCTCAGTCTTATTTTCTATTTCAAACCCTAGCAGTGCAGAAAAACGTATTGCTCTTAGTATCCTTAATGGATCCTCAAAAAATCTTTTTCTAGCATCTCCTACAGCACGAATTATGCCTTTCTTAATATCTTCTAACCCACCGAAATAGTCTATTAGTCCTGTTTCTTTACTATATGCTAGGCTGTTTATCGTAAAATCTCTCCTGGAAAGATCCTCTTTTAAGCTTATAAAAGTCGTCATTTCTACTTGATCTTCCTCAAGAATTACAGTAAGTGTCCCGTGTTTGATTCCGGTTTCTACAACTTTATATTCACTAAAACATCTTTTTATTTCATCAATTATTGCAGATGTACATATATCCCAATCTTCGGGTTCTTTGCCTAGTATTAAATCTCTGATGCAACCACCAACCAGATATGCTTCAAAACCTTCTTGGTGTAATTTGTCCATTAACTTACATATATCCCTAGCCATCTTATTTTCAAACATATCTTCCTCCATAATTAACCATCGATACTATTTTAACCCCATTCTCTTGAAAAAGATTGTAATTAATCATATAATTTATAAAGATAATTTATTTAATACATTTAAACAATCTAACTGAGGATTAGAATCTCAGGTATTTTTTTGATATTACCACTTCATATATCAGGAGAATAGAATGACAAAAACAAAGGAAAAGAATAATGTAGTTGCTATCCAGGGGAACATTCTACGCGATGCACTAATATCAGCATCTGCTTGCTTACTTCAAGAAAGAAAACTCCTTGATGATTTAAATGTTTTCCCTGTCCCTGATGGAGATACAGGCACAAATATGTTCATGACTATGAACGCTGCAGCTCAGAAACTTTCACAGCTAAGGGAACAGAGTATAAGTGTGGTCGCTGATGTAGCTTCAACCGCATTGCTGCGTAATGCTCGTGGAAATTCAGGCGTAATCTTATCCTTATTATTCCAAGGTTTTTCTAAAGGATTAAAAGGCAAAAATTCTGCAGACGGGGAAGATCTAGCAAATGCTTTAACATTAGGTGTAGAAACCGCTTTTAAATCAATTGTAAATCCCGTCAACGGAACTATTCTAACAGTCGCAAAGGAAGCTGCTGAAAAGGGATGCTTGGCTGCTAAGACAAATAAAACCGCAACCTATGTCTGGAAAGTAATTTGTGATGAGGCCGAGGAATCTTTAGAGCGCACCCCTGATCTATTACCAGTCCTTAAAGAAGCATGCGTCGTTGATGCTGGCGGAAAAGGTCTATGCGTCGTACTTCGCGCCATGCAGGGTGTATTTGAAGGGGGCCAAATTGTTGTTGCAAAAGAGCCTAATCCTGATTATATAACCCTAGAAGATACAACTGAAAGAATAGCTTTTGAAAGTAAGGATATTAAATATATTTATTGCACAGAATTTATAATCCTGCGGAATAGCAATAACCAGAGCTCTATGCAATTGCGCAACTATCTCGAAACTATTGGCGATAGCATAGTAGTTGTAGATAATGACGACTTTATAAAGGTTCATCTACATACAAACGATCCTGGCAAAGCCTTGCAAGAAGCAGCTTTGTATGGAGAATTTGAAAACGTTAAAATAGATAACATGCGCATCCAGCATAATAATACTCCCTGGGTTGAATCAAGTATCGAATCTAAGACCAAGGAGCAAGAAAATGAAGTAGGCTTTGTAGCTGTTGCTGCAGGCGAGGGATTACAATCACTATTTTACGAGCTGGGATGCGATCAAGTCGTTTCAGGTGGGCAGACCATGAATCCATCCACTGATGATTTTCTCAAGGCGATAGAGTCTACACCAGCAAAAGTTGTATTTGTTTTGCCTAATAACAAAAATATAATAATGGCGGCGGAACAAGCTATTCCACTCGCCGATCGAACAGTTTATGTACTGCCAACTAACACTATCCCTCAGGGAATATCCGCCATGATGAACTTTGATCCCGATACCCCTGTGGAGGATAATCTGGCGCTGATGATGCAAGCAGCAGAATATGTATCCTCCGGTTTAGTAACATATGCTACCAGGGACAGTGTAATAAACGGTAGTCCCATTAAAAAGGGACAAGTTATTGCATTAAATGATAATAAAATAATACATGTGGATAACGACATCCAAAATACTGCTGCCACACTCATAAAGAGCTTGATTGAATCACGCCACAAAAAAGGAAAAGATGTGGAGTTCATCACGCTTTTCTATGGAGAAAATATGACAGAAGAGGATGCCGAAGCTGTACGTGATACAATTATTCCGGAGTTAGACGATATGGTGGAGGTCACTATCGTCAACGGTAAACAACCACTATATTATTATATTATATCTATCGATTAAGATCTTATAGCGTTCTTGGCCGTCCAACAAAGAAGGCAGCAATAAGTCCAGGGCCTGAATGGGAACCTATTGTAGGCCCTATATAGCTAATAAATGAATCTTTGAACTTGAATCTTTCTACAAGCATGCTCCTAAACAACTCCACCTCTTCCTCTTTACAATCGGAGTGGCAGATATATAGAGTTTGGGATTCTGGGTTGATTATAAGATCATTAATTATATCGCTTATGCGGTTAAAGGCCTTTTTCCTTCCCCTAATTTTTTCTCTTACTATTAACCTACCATCTTTATCTAAGTTTAATATGGGGTTGATATTAAGTGCGGTTGCAACCATTACACCTGCCTTGCTTACCCTTCCACTACGGTGAAGGTATTTTAAGTCATCTGTAGTGTAATAAGTATTTATGGTTATCTTTACCTCATTCAAATATTCAGCACACTCCTCGGGAGTCTTGCCTGCATCTCGCATATCAGCTGCCCAAATAGCTAGAATTCCATATCCTATTGAAGCTAAGGTAGAATCAACAACAAATATTTTAGCATCAGGATACTTCTCTAAAACTTGCCCCTTTGCAATCTCCGCATTCGAATAAGTACCAGATATGGCACTTCCCAAGGATATATGGACTATGGGAAGATTGTATTCATCCAATAGCTTTGACCAGAATTCTACAAACTCAAATGGTGATATTTGGCTGGTGCTTGGCGTCGCACCTTTTCGCATCTTATCATAAAATTCCGTCCCATCTTCAGGATTCATCTGATCAAAATATTCAATATTATCAATCGTATATTTCATGCGAAAAGCATGTATATTTCTTTCCTCACATAAAGTTGCGGGAAGATCACATCCAGAATCCGTTGATACACAAAATTTAGACATTGCTCTCTCCTTTCTTTTAGACAATTATTTTTCTTAGTTCTATATTATATTTCTTAATCTTATTATATAAAGTATTTCTACTTATTCCAAGTAATCTTGCACTTTCAGCTACATTCATGTTGGTTTGCTGTAATATTTCTTTTATATGCTGCTTTTCAATTTCATCCAAGCCCAACTTATCATCCGATTTAAAGCTTTTCTTCGTGTCTAGCTCATATTCTTTATAATTTAAAATGTCTTTAAAATCATTCTTTTTACTTATCCCTTTTGTGATATAGTCTTTATCCAAGTTATCATTGACATGCACAGGCATCAGGATTTCTCTTATGTGATCCGCTCTGTATATTCTAACGTCTTCTAATAAAGATAATTTTGCTACCACATTTTTTATTTGCCTGACATTGCCTGGCCAGTGATAGTTTTTAAGTATTTCAATAGCCCCCGGACTAAAGGGAGTATGTAAATTGCTTTTATTCATGAAATGTTTAATAAGCAACAGCGCATTTTCCTTGCAATTTCTGACAGGCGGGAGATTAATCTCTATAGTGCTAAGTCTATAATATAAGTCCTCTCTAAACTTCCCTAACTTAATCATATTTTCTAGATTTCTATTGGTAGATGCAATAATTCTTCCACCAAACTTAATAACCTCATTTCCCCCTACCCTTTCAAACTCTCTCTCTTCCAAAACCCTTAAAATTTTTCCTTGCAGGGATAAGTCCATATCGCCTATCTCATCAAGCAGAATAGTACCATCACCCGCTATTTCAAATTTCCCTCTTTTTCTTGTAAATGCACCAGTAAATGCACCCTTTTCATGGCCAAACAGTTCAGATTCTAAAAGATATTTAGGAATAGCCGTACAGTTTATTTTAACAAAAGGCAGTTTTCTCTTCTGCTGGCTTTCCAAATGTATACCACTTGCAATTAATTCCTTGCCAGTACCTGTTTCACCGCGAATCAATACGGGATAATTATATTGCGAAGCTTTCTTTGCAATTTTTATTACAGATAATATTTCATCGCTTACCCCTATAAAATCGTTAAAAGTATATTTAGCTCCTGATTTTGTAATTGCATCAATAGTACTTTCATCCTCTTCATCAAAAGGAATATCCTCAACTAAGCTTTCAAGCTTTTCCATACCCCTATGAACTATTGCGCAAAAACTGCCTACTTGTTCTTCTCTGTCATTATATAAAGGGATAATGTGTGTAAAACAATTCATTCCATTGATTATTAACATCTTATTTAATACGGACTTACCACCAAGAATTAATTTAGAAAGAGCAGAACCTTCTACTTCAGTTATATGTTTGTCTATTATTTCGCTAATCGGAACCCCCCAAACAAGGGGCGCTGTCTCTGCAGCTTTAACAATATAACCTTCGTTATCGGTTATTAAAGCACAGTCAAAAGCATAATTCATGACTACTTCAAGCAATGGATTGTGATAGAGGATACTGTCAACACTAACCCTTATATCCCTCATAACCTTCACCCTTCCCTCCAGAAAATACTTTTTCCACTATTATATAGTTATAATGTTAAGTGTCAAGCAATTTTACCAATGAGTGCTCAAATAGTTCACGTATGTAATAACATGTGTTCAATTTATGAGCATGGGTATTTATAAAAAGATTGTCAAAACCTTGACATTTAGTCTTTCTTGGTCTTGGCACAATAATTGCTAATAAATTATCATAATAAACTCAACCATCTATCTATCTAGGAGGGAACTATGTCTGAGAACTACCTACTGGTCGGAAATGGCTGTGCAGCTATGGAATGCGCCAAATCTTTAAGAGAAAATGGCTACACTGGCAACATTTATCTTCTATCAGATCTTTTAGAACCTGCATATAATCCCATGTTAATAACATATTTTGCATCAGGAAAGATAGAGTATGATGCCATGTTTCCTTATGGTAGCAATATGGACTTCTATACTCGGTACAATATATTACCCTATTTGGGATCACCCGTAATTAACCTAGATGCCAAAGAACAATTTGTCGAAAATTCAAAAGGGTTAATAATTCAATACGACAAGGCTTTAATAGCAACTGGGTCATCCCCAATAATTCCTCCTGCTTTTAGCAATGTTGTTGATTACGTATACACCCTTCGTACAATAGAGGACGGCGTAAAATTTAGAAAGCTTTTGAGGGGACCAAAAAAGAGAGTATTAGTTGTTGGAGCGTCTATGGTAGGAATTAAGGCAGTCGAAGCTTTAGTAGAAAATGACTTTGAAGTATGCTTGGTTGATTTCGCCAAATATATATTCCCTATGATCGCCCATAAGAACTGTTCATTATTAATCCAAGAAATACTTAGGAGTAAAAATGTCAAATTACGATTTGGAACTGCAGTTGAGCGTGTTGAAAAAGACAAAAATAATCTTGTAACTTATTTCACAGATGAAGGTTCCGCAGAAGAAGTTGACTGCATTGTTGTCTGTGCAGGAGTAAGGCCAAACATATCTTTTCTCGATCCAGATCAAGTTGACATTGATCACGGGATACTTGTTAACCAATATATGGAAACCAATGTTCCAGGGCTCTATGCTGCAGGGGATGTTAGCCAAGGAGATGACTTAATATCCGGAGAAAAACGCATCATTGGCCTATGGGCTAATGCTCGTTACCAGGGCAGAACCGCCGGGGCCAATATGGCAGGGAAAAAGACTAAATATTTGGGGACTCTTCCTCATAATATTACCCATTTCATGGAACATGATTTCATTGGCGTGGGTAATATTCTAAACGGCGATGACATGTACGAAGAATATGACGAGGATAACTACACATACTGCTGTTTCGTATGGGATAAAAAGAAATTAATTGGCGTAAATATTTTAAATATGCCAGAGATTTCAGGTATATTAAAAAACTATATTATAAAAGGTTTGCTAACTGATAGTGCTGATGGACTTTCAAAATTCGCAAACGACAGTCTAGCACTAGCAAAACTATATAACAAGTATCCTAGGTTAGAAAAGAAGTTCTTGGAAATGAGGTAGAAGAATGAAATTGGAAGAAAAGTTAAGAGCTAAAATACCAGGGACCGATACTGGTATTGAAATTAAAAAAACTATTTGTTCAATCTGCAATCCCCATTCCCATTGTGGGCTAGACCTTTATGTAAAGGACGGAGAGATAATAAAGGTTGAAGGAATGCTCGAACATAAAAATAGCAGAGGTACACTCTGTTCAAAGGGTGCTTCAACAAGGCAGTACGTCTACCATAAAGATCGTTTACGCTCACCCTTGAGGCGTGTTGGCCCTAAGGGGAGTAATAACTTTGAGGAAATTTCATGGGAAGAAGCTTATGAAACCATAGCAAATGAATTTAATAAACTAAAGAGAGAAAAGGGCCCTGAGCATGCCACTTTTTTCGTGGGCTATACGAAGTGGATGCGCCCCTTTGTGCAAAGACTCGCTCATACATACGGAACTCCCAACTACTGTTCAGAATCTAGCACTTGTTTTAAAGCAATGAATATGGCTTGGAAGCTAAACTTTGGAGCTATGGGCGGGCCTGATATTAAAAATACCAACTGCCTTCTCGTCTGGACAGCCAATCCCATGTACACTAATACCACCCAAGCAGAAATCATCATGGATAAAAAAGAAAGAGGAATGAAAATAATTGTTGTCGATCCTAGAGTTACACCAATGGCTACCTTAGCTGATATCCATCTTCAGCTACGTCCTGGAACAGATGGCGCATTGGCTTTAGGAATGGCAAATGTAATTATAAGCGAAGGTTGGTATGATAAGGAATATGTAGATCAATATTTTCATGGCTTTGATGAATATAAAGAGTATATTAAGGATTTCACTCCTGAAAAAGTTGAAGAGATTACAGCTGTACCAAAAGAGCTATTAATTGAAGCTGCCAGAATGTACAGCAATGTAAAGCCTGCAGCATTTATGCCAAGCGCATCACCTGTAGTTCACCATACAAACGGCCTTCAAAATTACAGAGCAGCTTTGCTCTTAGTTGGGCTTACAGGAAACTTTGATATTAAAGGCGGTAATTTAGTTAAGGATGATTCCTGGCTAGAATCTACTTCTGGATTTACATCAAGGTACATAGAGTATATAACACCTGTTCCTTTTGAAAAAATGAAAGCTCGGATAGGTTCTGACGAGCTTCCGGTTTGGATGGATCTCACTTATGAAGCCCAAGCTATGCTTCTTCCAAAACAGATTCATTCCGAAAAACCCTATCCTATTACCCATCTGATAGCCTTCGGAATAAATTATAGGATGTGGCCTGATTCAGGAAATATGTTAAAGGCATTAAAGAAATTAGATTTCTTTGTAAATGCCGATATATTTATGACAGATACTTGCAAGTATGCTGACATTGTTTTACCCGTCTGTACATCAGTTGAAAGAAACGAGTTAAAAACTTATAACAATGGCTTTGTTATCTACACTCAACCTGCAATTGATCCTCTTTTCAATTCAAAGCCAGATTCAGAAATTATCTTTGAGCTAGCAAAGCGTTTAGATATAGAGGATGAGTTGATGAAAAAAGGTTATGAAGCAAATATAGATTGGGTACTGGAGCCTAGTGGAATGACCGTTGAAGAATTAAAAAAATTTCCTTTTGGAACAATGGCTCCTCAAAATCCTTTGGTTTACAAGAAATATGAAAAAGAAGGTTTTAAAACCCCTTCTGGTAAGATTGAATGCAGCTCAGAAGTTTTGAAAAAATATCAAGAAAGTCATAGCTATGATCCCCTGCCTACCTATAGGCCGTCAGAAAGCAGTGCAGAGGCAAATCCTGAACTTGCAAAAGAATATCCCTTTATTATCAACACGGGGTCTCGCCTTCCTATGTATATACACAGCCGTACATTCAGACTGCCTTGGACTAGAAGCCTGCGTCCGGAACCTGCGGCAGACATAAATAGGGAAGATGCCGAAGCCCTTGGTATTGAACAGGATGATGAAATAATAATCTTCACTCCCAAAGGTTCAATCCAAGTAAAAGCTAACATCAGCGATATGATACTAAAAGGTGTAGTATCCATAATTCACGGATATAAAGAGGCCGATGTAAATACAATAATCGAACCCTATTATATAGATCCCATATCGGGATTTCCCGGCTTCAAGTCATTTTTAGGAAATATTGAAAAGGTAGGAAGTTAATATGAGCAAGGATGATAAAAAGATATTTGAAATTGATTTGGAACGTTGTGTCGGCTGCTACGCCTGCGTAGTGGCATGTATGGATCAAAATGATATAGAAGTAGAAAGCGAAAGTGCCTTTCGAGATGTTTCTGTAATTCGTCCTGTTTATTCCTC
>JAAYSU010000007.1 GCA_012523915.1 Clostridiales bacterium | reverse complement strand
GAATGGGATTTACCCGGATAATATTACCGAAGAAGAATGCAGACCGCTTAATTAATATGAATAATAAGATCAAACTAGTTGGTGTTGTGAGCATACAAGAGGCTATAAAGGTTTTTAATATATAAAAAATGGATATTAAATTATTTTAATTAAAATATTGACATAGTAATTACCTTATGATAAAATGGAAAACTGTTTTTCTTGACAAAATGGCGCTTTCGGTATATAATCTATATACTGGAGGCGTTTTTATGTTTTCAATTGGTGATAAAATTGTTTACCCAATGCATGGGGCAGGTATAATAGAACAAATAGAGGAAAAGAAAATACTGGGGGAAACCCGTGAGTATTATATTTTAAGAGTTCCATATGGGGATATGAAGATAATGATCCCCGTTGAAAGTTGTGAAGAAGTTGGGATAAGGTCTATTATTTCCCGTGAGCAGCTTTCTGAAGTAATCGAACTTTTGAAATCTGATTCTACTGAGATGTCAGATAACTGGAACAGAAGAAACAGAGAAAACATGGAGCTGTTAAAAACAGGCGACATATTTAAAGTTGCTGAAGTAGTTAGGAATTTAATTCGCACGGATAGGTGCAAAAAGCTATCCACGGGTGAAAAGAAGATGCTGACAAATGCAAAGCAAATATTGATCAGTGAATTTATATTAGCTAGTGGAATGACGAGAGAGGAAGCAGACGAATTAATTGAATCTACAGTTTAATATGTATAATAGTTTTGAAAGGAGGGAGGTGAGTATGAGTGATTAGAAAGCTAATTAGGGGAATATTCACACTCTGCGGCGCTCTTCTGGGATACGGAATATCCTTTTTATTTAGAGGGCTTATTTTTGTCACTAATTTAGGTGATGTTATATCCCTCAACAAAACACAACAGGACATATTAAGTATTATATGTGCTCTTGTGGGCGCAATTATTTTTTTTATTCTTGCCCCGTATATCGGAAAGCACAGCCAGAGAGTTGTTAAGGATATCGAATCAGACTTACAGAAGGTACCTTCCAGTGAATTTATAACAGGTACTTTTGGTTTGGTCATTGGCCTTTTTTTGGCTTACCTGATCAGCCATTTGTATATAGGTATCAGTCTGCCATTTCTAGGTACAGTCCTTTCTTTGTTGACATATTTATTGTTTGGATATTTAGGTGTATCTATAGCTACCAAGAGAGGCAAAGATATTATAGCTACACTGTCGAGTGGTAGAAAAAATCTACCTTCGTCCAAGAACAAGGGCAAAGGCTATGATGTTGTACCCAAAATATTAGACACAAGCGTAATAATCGATGGCAGAATTGCTGATATTATGAAGACTGGATTTCTGGAAGGAAATATCGTAATACCCGAGTTCGTA
Source organism: Clostridiales bacterium (assembly GCA_012523915.1). Lineage (GTDB taxonomy): Bacteria > Bacillota > Clostridia > Peptostreptococcales > Anaerovoracaceae > JAAYHT01. The sequence continues at coordinate 8,771 of JAAYSU010000007.1, read as the reverse complement.
TTGGTAGAACTTCGACATATTGCCGATTCTTCGGACAATCTAAAAAGAAACAGGGGTCGAAGGGGGTTGGATATTCTCAACAGGATACAAAATGAATATGGTGTAGAGATATATAATACTAATGATGATAAATCATTGGAAGAAATCCCAGAGGTTGATGTTAAGCTCTTAAAGCTTGCTCAAAACATGAATGGGAAGGTAGTAACTAATGATTTCAACCTGAATAAAGTAGCGATGATAAAAGGGGTTGACGTACTTAACATCAACGAGTTAGCCAATGCATTGAAACCTGTAGTATTACCCGGGGAAGAAATGGAGCTCTTCCTAATAAAAGAAGGTAAGGAGAACAATCAGGCGGTAGCCTATCTAGATGATGGCACTATGATTGTAGTTGAAGATGGCAAAAGGTTTATTGGAGAAACTATAGATGTTATTGTTACAAGTGTTCTGCAGACCTCTGCAGGACGTATGATATTCGCAAAACCCAAAAAGGGGAAATAATCGATGTATCATAATAAAAGGATAGCTGTAATTATTGTCGCCGCTGGTTCTGGTAAAAGAATGGGTGGCGACATTCCTAAACAATTTTTACAAATAGGAAATGAGATGGTAGTTGAAAAGGCTGTGGGAGCCTTTAGTAATCATCCCTATATAGATGATATATATCTAGTTGTAAGAAAGTCTGATATGGCATTTTGTAAAGATCAATTAATCAATAAAAAAAGGCTTTCTAAAGTAAGGGCTATTCTAGCCGGAGGAAAAGAACGTCAGGATTCAGTTTTTAATGCCCTTTGTGCAATGGAAGAGCAGATTAAACCCGCCTTTGATTATGTGCTTGTCCATGATGGGGCAAGGCCTTTTGTTTCTGCAAATGCTATAAGCAGGCTGATTGAAGGGGCAGTGACTTATGATGCTGCTGCCCTTGGAGTTCCGGTAAAGGATACTATAAAAAGAGTGGGAGGACAATGGCTTTTAGAGACCCTTGATAGGACTACTCTTATTTCGATGCAGACACCTCAAGGCTTCAGGTTTGATTTACTCTTAGAGGCCTATAAAAAAGCGAGAGAAGATTGTTATATAGGAACTGATGACTCCGCATTAGTAGAAAGATTGGGAAAAAAGGTGTATCTTGTAAAAGGTGAGTATAGTAATATAAAAATAACTACAAAAGAAGACCTTGGATATATACGAAGACAGTCAGATAATGTCGAACAAAAACCAAAACAAAGGGATTTTAAGACTGGAATTGGCTTTGATGCTCATGCCTTTTCAAAGGATAGGAAGCTGGTTTTAGGCGGGGTTTCAATAGCTCATAGCAGTGGGTTGCTCGGACACTCAGATGCAGATGTTTTAACACATGGGATTATGGATGCGCTACTAGGAGCTTGTGGCCTTGGAGATATTGGCTTGCATTTTCCCGATTCTGAAGATAGATTTAAAGGTGTTTCCAGCTTAGAACTCTTAGGCTATGTAAAAGGACTAATAAGTACGGCGGGATATAATATATCTAATATTGATGCCGTATTGATTGGTGAAGAACCTAAAATTGCACCTTATGTTAAGGAAATAAAAGCAAATATTGCAGATGTGTTGCAGATAGATCAAACTAGGATTAATATTAAAGGGACTACAACAGAAAAAATGGGATTCTGCGGTAGAAAAGAAGGACTTGCAGTAATGGCCACCGCAACGGTTTATAAAGAATAACCAGAGTTCCATTGCACTAAGGGAGGAACTAGAAATTATGAGAATGTCAAAAATGTATCTTAGAACTTTAAGAGAGGTTCCGGCAGAAGCTGAGATACCAAGCCATATATTATTGCTGCGTGCAGGTATGATTCGTAAACTCGTTTCAGGAGTATACGGATTTATGCCGTTGGGAAAAAGAGTGCTTCAAAAGATTGAAAATATTGTAAGAGAAGAGATGGATAAAAAAGGTGCTCAGGAAATACTTATGTCTGCGATTCAACCTGCGGAACTCTGGCAGGAATCAGGAAGATGGTACGAATATGGGCCTGAGATGTGGAGGTTAAAAGACAGGCATGATAGAGAATTCTGTTTAGGGCCTACACATGAAGAGGTCTTTACAGATATTGTACGGAATGAAGTGGATTCATACCGCCAACTGCCTTTGAATCTTTACCAGATCCAAACGAAATATAGGGATGAACAAAGACCTAGATTCGGATTAATGAGAAGTAGAGAATTCATAATGAAGGATGCTTATTCATTTGACCGAGACTGGGAAGGTCTTGATAAGAGCTATCAAGAAATGTATGAGGCCTATGAAACTATTTTCGATAGATGTGGATTAGAGTATAGGGCTGTAGAAGCGGATACAGGAGCCATGGGTGGAAGTGATTCCCATGAGTTTTGTGCGTTGTCTGAATTTGGAGAGAGCGAAATTTGTTATTGTGAAAAGTGTGATATGGCGGCTACAAGAGAAAGAGCCGATTGTGTGGACGATCCAGCTGATTCATCTGAAATGCTTGAATTAAAAACTGTCGAGACTCCTGGAAAGAAAACCATTGCTGAGGTCGCTGAGTTTTTGAATCTTGATGAAAAACAGACTATAAAGGCTCTCTTGTTCGAAGTATTCGATCAGGAGTATAAATATGTTGCCGCGTTTATAAGAGGCGACAGAGAATTGAATATGACAAAGCTAATCAATGTGCTTGGAATACCCGAGCATGCAATAGAGTTTGCAGATGAAGATGCCATGTCAATAGAAACCGGCTCCGTAGGTGGCTTTACGGGACCTATAGGCCTACGTAACTGTAAAATTGTCGTAGACAGTGAGCTGGTAGGAGCTAAAAACCTGTGTGCAGGAGCATGCCTTGCAGATCATCACATGATCAATGTCAACTATGATAGGGATTATAAAGGTGATATTGTTGCTGATATTAAGCTCATACAAGAAGGCGATCCTTGCTTTAAGTGTGGTGCAGCTGTTAAGTTTGCAAGAGGTATTGAAGTTGGACAAGTGTTTAAACTAGGTACTAAGTACAGTGAATCGATGCAGGCTTATTACAAAGATGAAAATATGCATGAAAAGATTATTGTGATGGGATGTTATGGAATTGGTATAAGCAGAACTTTGGCTGCGATAGTAGAACAACATCACGATGAAAATGGAATCATTTGGCCAATATCTGTAGCTCCCTACAGCGTAATTATAACCATCGTGAATGTAGGAGATGAGGAACAGAACAATCTAGCAGAGCAATTATACCAGAAGCTCCAGTCCTTAGGAGTTGAAGTCTTGCTAGATGATAGAAAGGAACGCCCTGGAGTTAAATTCAAGGATGCTGATCTAATTGGCATACCCATTAGAGTTACAGTAGGTAAAAAAGCAAAGGATGGCATAGTAGAGTATAAACTTCGTTCTTCAGATGACTCATCCGAAAAAACTATTGATGAAGCAATCGAATCCATAATTTCATTAATTGAATCAAAGGGCTAATAAACCTATGAGAGTATTATGGCAATTATTATTCACTTTTTCGAAAATTGGGGCATTCACTTTTGGCGGTGGATATGCAATGATCCCGGCCATACGTCGGGAAACTGTTGAGAATAGAAATTGGATAGATGAAGAAGGAATCGCTGACTGTATTGCAATATGCCAATCACTACCGGGAGCTTTTGCAGTTAATGTAGCTATCTTTATCGGTAAGCGTGTAAAAGGAATAGCTGGTGCTCTTTTTGCTTGCTTTGGTATAGTATTTCCATCTTTTCTTGCCATAACAATTATAGTAATATTTCTTAATCAATTTGAAGAAAATGTTTATATTATTGGTGCCTTAGAAGGTATGAAGGCTGCATCCGTTGCCTTAATACTCGTTACAGTATATCAATTAAGCAGAAACATTTTAAAGAATGTTACAGGCTTTATTATTGCAGTATTATCATTTGTACTAATTGTTTTTCTTGATGTAAGTGCAATATTTGCAATAATTTTAGGTGGATTAATTGGATTTATTGAATACAAGATAAGAAAGGGGAAAAAATAATGAAGTTTTTATCTCTTTTCTTTTTATTTTTCCGAATAGGCCTATTTGGTTTTGGTGGTGGATACGCTATATTACCTTTGATCTATCAGGGGATACAGGAACTTGGCTATATGGCCACTGCTGAATTTTCGAGATTGGTTGCAATATCTCAAGTGACACCAGGACCTATTGCTATAAATGCTGCAACATATTTTGGCTATAAATATGCAGGCATCTTTTCAGCAATTATGGCTACTGCAGGAGTTGTGGCGCCATCTATAGTTTTAGTTTTGATAGTTTACCACTTCATGAGCAAATTTAAAAAAAGTGAAGGTCTCAATGGAGTTTTAAAGGGAATAAGGCCTGCAACTATAGGATTGTTAGGTTCGGCTGTGGTTTTTTTGGCACAGGAGTCGGTTTTTACTGGATACCATTTAAACCTTCTGCCTGCTGTTTTTTGTGTAATTACAGTTTTTCTTTCCGGCAAGTTTAAAATTCATCCTATAACGTTAACTATTGCTGCAGGTGTTCTTGGAGCATTTATTATTAGATAAAAGAGGAGGACTTATGAGTAATATTGTTAAGATTGAAATGGAAGACGGTGGAATAATCAGAGCTGAACTCTATCCTGATATTGCACCAAAAACGGTAGAAAATTTCATAGACTTAGTAGAAAAAGGATTCTACGATGGACTTATTTTCCACAGAGTTATACCCGGATTCATGATACAGGGTGGTTGCCCACTGGGTAATGGAACAGGAGGACCCGGATATTGCATAGAAGGAGAATTTAACTCAAATGGTTTTAAAAATGACCTCAAGCATGAAAGGGGTATTCTGTCAATGGCTCGTGCTATGGATCCTAATTCTGCCGGTTCACAATTTTTTATTATGGTAGCAGATGCTCCTCACCTTGACGGTCAATATGCTGCATTTGGCAAGGTTATTGAAGGTATAGAGCTTGCTGATAAGATAGTGAATGTAAGGCGAGATCTTAGGGATAAACCGATAGAAAACCAGACAATAAAAAGTATGAGCATGGAATAATTAGATTGACTTTGATGTAACACTACTGTAATATTTACGTATACTATATTATAGTAATGCATATATTACTATATAAATTGCGAAATTTTCTGTAGTAGTTTATAGGACGTGCTCTGTTATTATGTACGTCGAGAGGTATTTATCATCATGAAGATAACAGTGAGTAAAGACAAGATTCTCGATTTAAAAGATAAGGTATTGACTAAAATAATAGACTTTAGAATCGAGAAGCTAAGCAGGCTGGGCAACAAGGCGTTGGCAGGAATAGGTATAGGCATTTTAGGAGTAGTGATTGTCTGTAGTGCAGTAGTATTTAGCGGAGTAGATGATACAGCTGAAGAACCTTTACCTTCAGCTATGGTGGCAGGAGCCGCTGAAGAAGAGACAATTCAATGTTATTCGATTCACATTAACGGTAATAGGATAGTGACTTTGGCAAATGAAGAAGACGCAAAAGCTGTTTTAGATAATATTGTCGCCCACTATCAGACTGAAGGCTCTGAAGTCATAGACGTATCATATGATGAAACTGTAGAAATCATAGAAACCGAAGAAATTAACCCTGATATAATGACTGTTAGCGATGCTGTAAGCTTGATTATCACTGGTACCAAAGAACCTAAGACCTATGTTGTAGAAGAGGGCGATTGTCTTTGGGATATTGCCATTATAAATGGCATGAATGTCGATGATTTGATAGCTGCAAATCCACAAGCTGATCCTGATCATTTGAAGATAGGAACTGTGCTGAATCTATTTGAATTAAAACCATATGTTCACTTGAAATTAGTAGAGCAAATTGATACTACAGAGAAAATAGAGTATGGGATTAAATACGAAGATACAGATACTTTGTATAAAGGAGAAGCAAAAGTTAAGATAGCCGGCGAATACGGACAAAGGCAGGTAAAGAAAGAGATAGTTAAGGAAAATGGTATAATTATTTCCACCCAGGAACTTGAAACCAAGGTAATTTCCGAACCAAAGGATCAAGTGATGGTTAGAGGTACCAAGCCTTTATCAACATTAGTCGGCACAGGTTCCTTTGTAAAGCCAATGAGTCATCTAGAAATTTCTTCTTCCTTTGGTGCTTCAAGAGGGGGAAGAAGACATACAGGTGTCGATTTAAGGAACCCCAAGGGTACACCTATAAAAGTAGTAGACGATGGAGTTGTTACCTTTGTAGGATATCGTGGAACTTACGGAAACATGGTTATTGTGTCACACGGAAATGGAATAGAGACCAGATATGCTCATTGTGATACCATGAGTGTCAGTATTGGAGATGTAGTAAAAAAAGGAGACCAAATTGCAACAGTTGGAAATACTGGAAGAGCTACTGGCTATCATCTTCATTTCGAAGTCCGAAAAAATGGAGTGCCGCAAAATCCAATGAATTATCTTTAATCTTTGATTTCTTATGTATAATGAGTTATAATTTTATGGCGAGTAAATACTCGCCGTAAATTAGTTTTTGATTAAATAGCTTGACTAAGAAAGGAAAACCTATGGGATTTTTCAAACATGTCAAAGAAGATATACAGGCGGTTTTATCTAGGGACCCGGCGGCAAGAAATAGTCTGGAAGTTCTAATATGCTATCCGGGAGTCTGGGCTTTGATATTGCACAGACCAGCTCATTGGCTACATAAACATAATCTTAAACTTCTAGCTAGGATTATTTCTCAACTTACAAGATTTATAACGGGTATAGAAATTCACCCAGGTGCAACTATTGGCAAACGATGTATGATTGACCACGGCATGGGCGTGGTCATTGGTGAGACAACGGAAATCGGAGATGACGTTACTATATATCAGGGAGTTACCCTGGGGGGTACCGGAAAAGAAGTAGGAAAAAGACATCCGACTATAGGTAATAACGTTGTTATAAGCTCGGGAGCTAAGGTTTTAGGACCCTTCAGAGTGGGTAATAATTCTAAGATAGGGGCAGGTTCTGTAGTTCTTGAAGAGATACCGGATAACTGTACAGTAGTTGGGATCCCTGGAAAGGTTGTTAAGAGGGGAGATCAGAGAACTCAGGATTTGAATCAAGTTGATTTACCTGACCCCATTGCAATCGAATTAGAATGTCTGAGACGGAGAATAATAGCTTTGGAAAATAAGCTAGCAGAAATTAAAGATATGGAAGGTAATAAATATGAAGATATATAATACATTGACAAGACAGAAAGAAGAATTTAAACCTATAGATGAAAATGAAATAAAGATTTATGTTTGCGGTCCAACTGTCTACAACTATTTTCACATTGGAAATGCCAGACCCTTTGTAGTATTTGACACATTGAGAAATTATTTAGAATATCGAGGAAGGAAGGTAAAGTTTATTCAGAATTTCACCGATGTGGATGATAAGATAATAAATAAAGCTATAGAAGAGGGTGTATCTGCATCCGATATTAGTGAAAGATACATTGAAGAATACTTTAAAGATGCACAGTCATTGAACGTAAAAAAGGCAAGTGTACATCCAAAGGTTACGGAAAACATAGAAGAAATTATTGAATTTGTAAAGACCTTAGTAGATAAAGGCTATGCCTATGAAGTTGATGGTGACGTATATTTTAGTACTCGGAAATTTAAAGAGTATGGTAAGCTTTCTAAACAAAACCTTGAGGATTTAGATGCTGGTGCGCGGATTGAAGTAGGAGAGAAGAAAAAAGATCCCCTTGACTTTGTGCTTTGGAAGGCAAGAAAGACAGATGATGAAATAGCCTGGGATTCACCATGGGGTATGGGCAGACCAGGTTGGCATATAGAATGTTCCGTAATGGCGGGCAAATCCCTTGGGGATACGATTGATATACATGCAGGTGGGCAGGATTTGATCTTCCCTCATCATGAAAACGAAATTGCTCAGACTGAAGCTAAGACAGGTAAGCCCTTTGCAAACTATTGGATGCACAACGGATATATTACTGTTGACAATGAGAAGATGTCTAAGTCTAAAGGAAACTTTTTTACAGTTAGAGATATATTAAATCATTACGACGGGGATGTAATGCGCTTCTTCCTCTTGTCAGGTCATTACCGCAATCCCATTAACTTCAGCCAGGATTTGATGGAACAGGCCAAGAATTCTCTTGCAAGGATTCAGAATACAATGATGAACCTTAAACATTTGATTGATAATGAAGAAGGAGAAATGACTGAGCAAGAGGCAGAGAATTTTAATGAGCTATTAAAGTATAAAGACAAATTTATAGAAGCAATGGATGATGATTTAAATACCGCTGATGCTATCAGTGCCATCTTCGAAATGGTAAAAGATATAAATATATATATAAAAGATGGAAGCTCTAGAGAATTCGCAAGTAAATGCCTATCGCTATTAGACGAACTGACTGGAGTATTGGGAATATTGAGAGATGCTGAAGAATCAGAAATAGACAAGGAGATTGAGGCCTTAGTTGAAGAACGTCAAATAGCAAGAAAGAACAAGGACTTTAAACGTGCCGACGAAATAAGAGATTTATTAAAGGAAAGAGGCATCACTTTAAAAGATACGCCCCAAGGAGTTCAGATAATAAAATAGATTAGCGAAATGCTAAATTGGAGAAAATACCTGCGAAGGTCCAAGAAAGATATGTAAAATTCGACAGATAATTTACTATCCATGGGAATGGCAGCACAGGAGAGAAGTAATAGAGTAGGGGTGAAATGCCTATTACTATAAAGATAATTGTAGGAAAAAGGCATACAAATTTATTTC
>JAAYSU010000059.1 GCA_012523915.1 Clostridiales bacterium | reverse complement strand
GAATTAGATAATTCTCAGTTCATTACAAGTTATAACCAAGCAAAGATAGCATACGATAGTGCCAAAGAAGATTACGAGAGAATGTCACTTTTATATAAAGAAGGAGCTATTTCCCAACAACAATACCAGGGAGCTCAAACTCAATACAATATTACAAAACAAAATTTAAGTGCTGCATCAGACGCATTAAGCAACTGTACTGTCACTTCTCCAATAAACGGTTATGTAACGTCTGTAAATGTTTCAGTGGGAGGGTTAGCATCTCAAGCAATGCCGGCAGTTACAATAGCTGATGTGAGTTCATTGGAAATAAATACGTCTATTTCAGAAAATTTGATCGGAAAAGTTAAGAAGGATGATTCTGTCGACATCTTTATTAAAACTCTTTCTAATGAACCCTACTCAGGCAAAATTATAGCCATATCACCCGCTCCTGCCACTGGCACACTTACTTACCCCGTAACCATATCTGTAGAAGACAAGGACGAGAATATAAAGGCGGGAATGTTTGCTGAAGTCCAGATTGTTACCGATAAAAGAGAAGATGTTATATGCATTCCTTCCGATGCTGTTTTTGTAAAATCGGGAGAATCTAAGGTGGTAGTTCTAAACGATAATATCCCTACTTTAAAAACAGTTTCAACAGGTCTGGATAACGGAACAATGGTTGAAATAACTTCAGGAATAACAATAGGTGAAACTATTGTCGTTTCTGGGCAGCAGTATGTTGTTGAAGGTGAACCTGTAAACATTATAGAGTAACTTACTTATAATAGGAGGAAAGATGAACTTTTCAAAGATATCAATTGATCGTCCAGTTACTACCGCAATGATGATACTTATTATAATACTTGTAGGCGCGGTTTCCATATTAGGTATTCCAATGGATTTACTGCCTGACATTGAAATGCCTGTCGCCATTGTTGTAGTGCAATATCCCAATGCAGCTCCAGAAGAAGTCGAAACTATGGTTACTATACCTTTGGAGCAATCCCTTTCATCTGTACACAATATGAAATCGATCTCTTCCATGACCACAGAAGGTACCTCTATTGTTATGGTAGAGTTCGAAATGAAGACAGATATGGATTTCGCCACCCTGGATATGCGTGAAAAAATCTCTATGGTTGAAGGTTTTCTACCCGACCAGTCAACTGATCCCTTGGTAATAAAAATGAGCATGGATTTTGCACCTGTGGTTCAAGTATATGTCTCAGGTGAAAAATCTCTTGTAGAATTAAATAAAACGGTTGAAGATGATATCTTATCTTATTTTGAACGTTCTCCTGGCGTCGCTTCTGTTAGTTTATACGGCGGCATCTCAGAAGAAGTAGCCATTAAGTTTGATCAGGAAAAATTAAGCGGTTACGGCTTATCCCTTTCTACTATCAGCCAGCTACTTGCAGCTGAAAACATAAATCTACCAAGTGGCGAAGTTCAAAGGGGCTCGACAAAAGTTATTGTAAGAACTCTTGGAGAATTTAATTCAGTCGATGATATTAAAAAGATTCCTATAACCTTAGCTGACCGTAGCATAGTCCAGCTTTCTGACATAGCATCGATAGAACAGGGCTATCAAGAACAGACCTCAATAAGCAGGGTCGATGGCAATACTGCTATAGGAATTTCAATAATGAAGCAGTCAACGGCCAATACTGTCGAAGTATCAAATGGGATAGGAAAAACAATTAGAACTCTCGAAAATAGGTTTCCTGAATTGACTTTTACAGTAGGATTTGACCAGTCTGATTATATAAAGAGTTCAATTTTTTCAGTTGCAGAATCTGCACTTTTAGGAGCAATTTTAGCAATAATAGTAATATTCTTGTTTTTGAAGAATTTAAGTTCAACTCTAATCATCGCTATTTCAATTCCTACTTCCATATTTGCAACTTTCGCCCTTATGAATTTAGCTGATATGACGCTTAATCTTATAACTTTATCAGCACTGACATTAGCTGTGGGAATGCTAGTTGACAACTCAATCGTAGCTTTAGAAAACATATACCGTTTAAGTCAGCAGGAAGGCTATACTCCATACGAGGCCTCTGTTGTAGGAAGCAAACAGATTGCCTTAGCTCTATCTGCTTCTACCTTAACCAGTATAGTGGTATTCTTACCCATTGCTCTGAGCAGTGGTCTTTCATCACTACTGTTTGCACAATTCTGCTGGACTTTTATAATAGCTCTCGCGGTTTCTCTGCTTGTAGCTATTACAGTTGTACCTATGCTCTGTTCGAAAATGTTGAGTCAGGGTGCATCATTTGATTATTTGAGAATTGGAAGGCGGCGCTATAAATATCGCTTGGTTCCATTTTTTACTAAATTCATAGAACGGCTTACAGATTATTACGGCAATGTGATAGCTAGTTCCTTAAAAAATAGAAAGAAAGTAATAATAGTATGCATATTAATCTTCGTACTTTCTATTTCTCTAATTGCAGTTGTAGGTATGGAGTTTTTACCTGCTTCCGACGAGGCAATGTTTACTATTAGCGTAGAAACACCATACGGTACATCACTAGAGAAAAAAGATGAGTTAATGAGGGAACTAGAAAGCTATATCTTAACTTTACCTGAATTAAAGCATTGCACCACTGATATTGGGCTGACATCAGCGTTTATGGGTTCGGGCTCATCTCTTAACGTTACGTTGGTTTCACAGCAATATCGTGAACGAACCATTTGGGAAATTATTGCTGATGTTGAAGAAAGGTTTGAAGACTTAGTAGGTGCTGAGATATCCATTTCAGAGGCATCATCAGCAACAGCAATGTTTGGTGATAGCGACATTAGCCTTTCTATAAAAGGACCCGAACTTACAACCTTGCGCGAAATAGCTGAGGACTTAAGCGATAAACTAGCTGAAGTTCCTGGCGTAAGCGAAACTTCAACCAGTATCACTGAAGGTAATCCTGAACTAAGAGTTAAAATTAATAGGACTACAGCAGCATTTTACGGAATAAATGCTTATCAACTTGCCAATAGTTTGGAAAGTGCGCTTACAGGTACCAAATCTACTAATCTTAAGGTTGATGGAGAGGAGATTGCTATAAACCTTTCATTGACTGATACCTACAGTTCGTCCATAGATAATATGAAACAGATATTGATTCCTACTGTAACAGGCGCTACAGTGCCAGTAGGCCAAATTGCAGATTTTGAGTTTGGAAACTCTCCTTCTCAAATAGATAGATCAAACCAACAGCGTTTTATTAATGTCAATGTATATACTGATACTGCAGACCTTGCTACTGTATCGGAAATGGTATTTGAAATTGTTGAAAACTATTCTTTCCCTAGCGGCTATTCCTTTGATGAAGGAGGCCTGTATGAACAGATGGTCGAAGTGTTTGGAGACCTATTTTTAGCACTAACAGTAGCTATTCTTCTAGTATACATGGTGCTTGCATCCCAATTTGAGTCATTAATACAGCCATTTATTGTTATGATTTCAATACCTTTTGCAATGTCAGGTTCTTTCCTAACACTATTCCTTACAGGGAAAACCCTTTCTATTACTTCGTTCTTAGGTTTAATATTATTAGTTGGAATAGTAGTTAACAACTCTATACTAATTGTAGAGTTTATTAAGCAAAATATGGATCAAATGGATAGGGATCAGGCAATTATACTAGCAGGAAAATATAGATTGCGGCCGATATTTATGACTACGTTAACAACATGTGTCGGCATGATTCCTCTATCATTAGGGTTTGGAGATGGAGGTGAAATTCTTTCTCCACTCGGTATATCAATAATCGGAGGTTTAATTTCATCTACAGTAATAACATTAATTTTAGTACCAGTATTATACTCGATTATGGACGACAGCAAGAGAAAAAGACTTGAGAAAAAGAAAATACGTCAACGAGAAATACAAGAATTAATAAATGAATGGAATAAGGAACTTTAATTAAACATCCCGCAATACTAGAATATATGTATTTGCGGGATATTTGTTGAAAAATGATATTTGAACTAGTTACAGATAAAATATTAGTAAGCAAGTTATTTATTATTAAACCAGTTACATTTATATTCACATTTCACTATTAGTCGTTAAAATTTGAGGCTTCTGTCTGATTTTATAGAATATTTGTAAAATTTAAAAAAAGACTATTTTTTTAATACCAAATGATGTATAATGGTAGTGTAATATTAATTTATTATTTAAATGGAGGTGTAAAAATGTCACAGTTCACACAAAAAGAGACAAACGGCTTGTATGAATTGACTGATGTGGCTCGAGCGCAACTAGTCGACTCGAAATATTACAACGAAGACCTGGAGCCATCTTCAGTATCTCAAAGAACCTGGACTACATATAACATCACCGCCCTCTGGGTAGGAATGTGTATCTGTATTCCATCACTCTCACTGGCCTCAGCTGCCATAGCTCTTGGGTTATCTCCCTGGCTCGCAATTTTGAATGTTGTTCTCGGTAATGTTATCGTTCTTATCCCTATTCAACTTAACTCTCATGCAGGTACTAAATACGGAATTCCTTTCCCTGTATTTGCCAGATTGACTTTTGGTGCAACAGGTGCTCACGTTCCATCTGTCATGAGAGGCCTCGTCGCCTGTGGTTGGGTAGCAGTCCAATCCTGGGTCGGCGGTGGCGCTATAGCCGCAATACTCGGAACAGGTTTTGCGTTCTTCAGAGATAACACTATCACTGTCGCTTTACCCGGAAACGACGCCGTTGTTGTTGGACAGTTAATCGGATTTTTCATATTTATGATTTTTGTTGCATGGGTTGCTTATAACGTCTTCGAGAATATCAAATGGGTTCAAAATATCGGTTCCCCGATACTGGTGGTAGTAATAGCGCTATTGTTGGCATGGTCAATAGCAATAGTTATTGGTGCCGGCTACAGTGTTGGTGAAGTTATGAGACAAGGCATAGACTGGGCCACCCTAGAAGCAAGCGGAGGCTTCGTCTACGTATTTGCGGCATGTTTGACAGGAAACATCGCTTTCTGGGCTACCATGGCGTTGAACATCCCTGACTTTTCAAGATATGCTAAATCACAGAAAGTACAGTTCAGAGGTCAGCTCTATGGAGTTCCAATTCCCATGTTTGTTATGGCATTTGTCGGTGCATACTTTGCGCAGGCCACAAAGCTTGTTATGGGCGAAGCATTATTTGATCCAACTAATGTATTCTACTACGTAGATAATAAACTTGTTATAATCGTCTGTGCTATCGGCGTTGTTCTTGCTACTCTTACAACTACTGTAGCAGCTAACGTAGTTGCACCTGCTAACGGATTCAGTAACTTGAGTCCACAGAGGATATCCTACAGAAAAGGAGTTATCATCGCCTGTATCATAGCTACATTTGTATTCCAGCCCTGGTGGATATACGGTTCTGGTGCTGCCTATATCTTTACTTGGATGAATAACTATGGAATGATACTGGCACCTATTGCTGCTATATTCGTTGCTGACTACTATCTCTGTAAGCAGCGTAGAATTGACGTTGCCGCATTATATGCTGGTGATAAAGGAAGATACTGGTATAGCAACGGTATAAACTGGGCAGCCATTATAGCATGGGTTGCTGCATTTATACTTCCACTGCTCGGAAATACAGTATGGCTGTATAAAGGCGGTGTTCCAACAGTCATGGATCACATCTCTGCAAACGGCTATATCTTCTCATTTATTGTAGGTTTAGTTGTTTATGTGCTTCTCATGAAATCGCCTTCATTTACAAAAGACTCCTTCATAACAGCTGAAGAAGAAGCTGCTATGACAGAAAGGTAGTTTTCTTTAACTACAAATAATAAAATTGATCTAATTTGGTCATTATAGTAGAAGCTTTTGACTAACCAAAAGCTTCTACTTGTATAAAATTTATTCTATTTAGTTTTTTAAAGATAGGAGGGATAATAAATGGATCTTATCATCAAAAACGGCACCATAGTAACATCCGAATCAACTTTTAAGGCTGATATCGGTGTAAAAGACGAGAAGATTGTAGCAATTGGCTTTGGCCTAGAACCTTCAGATCAAACAGAAATTGTTGATGCTGAAGGCAAACTCGTTCTTCCAGGTGCAATTGACGGACATACCCATCTGGCCATGCCATTTGGTGGGACAATTTCATCAGATGACTATTTTACCGGTACTAGATCCGCAGCTTGTGGAGGCACGACTACTGTATTTGACTTTGTTCTTCAAGGACAAGGCGAATTAATGGGCGATGCAATAAATAGAAGAAAAGTCCTAGCTGATCCTGATGTTGCAGTAGACTATTCTTTCCATATTGGCGTTTGTGACGTGACAAAACAAGAATTGCTTGACTCAATGGAAGACGCTGTAGATATGGGAGTTTCTTCTTTCAAAGTATTTATGGTCTATGATTTTGGAGTGGATGACGGATCATTTTATCAAGTATTACAGAAGTCAACTAAAATAGGTGCACTAGTAGGCGTGCATGCAGAAAATAGAGATGTAAACAATGTACTGATTAAACAGTACTTAGCCGAAGGCAAAACCGATGCTTGGTGGCATTATATGTCTAAAAATGAAGATGTAGAGGGTGAAGCAGATGTTAGAGCAATAAATCTAGCTAAAATGGCTGGCGCCTCTTTATATATTGTACATCTTGCCTGCAAGCAAGGCATGGATGCTGTAACTCAGGCTAGAGACGAAGGGTTCCCAATATTTGCAGAAACCTGTCCTCAATACCTGCATTTTACAAGTGAAGTTTATAAAAGAGAAAGGGCTAGAGATTTTGTTTGCTCACCTCCTATGAAAGGAAAGGAATCTCAGGATGCACTTTGGAGCGGTATCATCAGTGGAGACATCTCTACTATTGCAACTGACCACTGTCCCTTTACTCAAGCTGAAAAGGATTGGGGTATAACACTAAAAGATGGAAGTCCTGGTAATTTCACTACAATTCCTAACGGCTGTGCAGGAATTGAAAATATGTATCCATATATACTTTCTGAAGCTAATAAGGGAAGAATCTCTTTCAACAAGGCTGTTGAATTATGCGCAACCAATCCAGCTAAACTTTTCGGAATCGACCATCTTAAAGGCGCTCTCAGGGTAGGGCTTGACGCAGATATTGTGATTTATGATCCAAATAAAAATGTAACCGTTACCAATGACGCTATGCATGGTAATACGGATCACACAATTTGGGAAGGTGTCGAAGTCCAAGGATACCCAATCGCAACTTACAGCAGAGGTGCATTGGTTTACAAAGACGGTGAATTCCTCGGTAAGAAAGGGGCAGGAAAATTCATTAAATGTAAACCAATCAATCATAAGACACCAAATCTTTAGTAGTTTAAAAGACGGTACGCTGAATGCGTACCGTCTAAATCTTATCTACCTATTATCTCACAGGGCATACTCCGCCCTCGCAACCATCATTTCCTATATCGTAATCCTGTTCTTCTTTTTCATATTTGGATATCAAGGAAGGTATAAATGGCTTCATTGTAGAAATACGTCTGTGGTATTCCTCTTCATTGATTTCTTCAAAAGGAAGAAGTTCATAAAAACTATCATCATAGGATAAAAAGGTTAAGGCTACAACATCATCCCAGTTATCCCATACCCACTGCTCTACCTCATCCCACTCATGGTCTCTTACATGAACTGTGATTGAACAGTTATGTTCAACATAGTGTTCCATAAACATCTTATATATCTCCAACTGTTCTACAGCAGTGACATCCTTCTTAAATCTTTGTCCGGGTGCTTTAACAGGGAACTCAACAACTTTAGTTACGCAATTGTCTTTATCTTGTCCCACCTCGGGATATACCGGGTAATTAAGCTCTTCACATACTTTAATCAATGGATCATCGCTGCTTATTCGTATTCTTCGGATATAGTATGGTGCATGAGAGAAATGCACTCCGCTTGAAACCACGGGTAAAAGGCTTAATGTGCCTTCAGGCTTAACTGTTGTAACTAGAAGCGGTTCTTTCTGACCTAGTTCTACTGCATATTCACTTGCAGCCTTCCTTGCAGCATTTTTTAATTCTTCAAGCAATTCTTTTTGCTGTTCAGCAGTTAATGACAGAGCATTGACCATATCCTGCCAGCCTGTAAGTGAACATCCTAAGAGTTTGTCCCTTTGCTGTACAGCATTCCATTCGGGTATTTCGAGTTCCGTACATGTCATTCGATATGCAGCTCTGGCAGATAATCTTTGGGCTTCTAAAAGACCTGCCTTATCCAGTTCTCCATCCTTCACAAAGCCCATAACATTTACCGTAGTGAGATTACATAATCCTTTAGAATCCAGTAATATCTCGGCACAGGGGTTGACACCGTTGAAATTTGGTCTCCTTTTGGCACCTGCTTCTTCGTTGACCCAACCCGGTTCACCAGAGTATCTCATCTGCTGAAGATGCCAGCGTAGTTGTTCTCTTGTAGGCTTTCTTGTATAGTAAATAGAGTTATTGCTCATCTGCCTGTGGGCGATCTCATTATCAATAACCCACTTTTCTCCAACCTTTTTATAGAGCTCACTCTTTGCCTGGATACAAGCTTTATCCTCCTGATCTATAAGCACTATCTCGGCTGTTCTGCGCACACCGCCAACTACCACATTCTCACCTATAATGTTTGCTATATCTAAACAATCGATAGGAAGCAGTTTTACTTTGTCGGTGGTTGATCTACTAGCGGCCTTTTTAATCACCTTATTGATCTTGATAAACATATTCTTCATGCTGGAATGGCCACTGGCTGTTCCACCGAAGGTCTTAAGTTTTTCTCCCTTACCCCTAACATGGTCATAGTTAAGAATTATTGTCCTAATCTTACGGTATTCAGTGCTGTGGTGAACTCTGAGAAAATAGTCCAGTGATTGCACCCAGCCTTCTTTACTATCTCCTATTGTTATTTTCACAGTATCATTATAGGTAAATTCGACAGAAGTATTGTCCTGGCGCAATTCTTTCGCTATAGGCGTATATGATTCATGTATTATTTCAATATCAGTTCTTACCTTAGGGAGTTTTTCAATATCTGATTTTAATATTCTTACTCCCACACCTGAGCCCACCATCAATAGATAAAAAATATCTCTGAAAGCACTAAAGCTATCAATTACCTGGAATGAACAATTAAAATTTGACATAGGATAGTATTTTGCAACATCAGTGCTGCCCACCCAAAAAGTCCTGCCGGATAAAAACTGCTTTAAATTAAATACGTTCTCATATAGTTTTTCTGCCTCTTCTTTGGATGTGGGAACTAAGCTGCAGTTATATTCAACTGCCCTCCTAACGGTTTCCCACCAGTATTCCCTGCGTTTTTCTTCCTCAACCCACCTAGAATAGGTCCTATAATACACAAAGCTTCCCAATTGATTCATCGGAGCCGGAGCATGTTTAAACTTGCTGACATATTCGTCAGAAATAATTCTGCCATCCCTACGCTTTCTTGCATCTCTTGTTCTATCGCGTTCATATCTATATATGATGAATTTCTTAGCAACATCCTTTCTTTCGCTCGCCATAAGATGATCTTCTACTAAATCCTGTATGTCTTCAACATTGATCTTCCGACCCGTTCGATCTACATGTTTTGCGATAGATTGTGATATATTATCCGCAAGCTTCTCATCGATTCCATCTTTTGTTTCCAACATGGCATTTAAGATAGCAGTTTTTATCTTATTTACATTAAAGCTTACTTCTGTTCCGTCACGCTTGACTACTACTTTCATGTGGTAGATCCTCCCCTGTAAAATTACTGTATATAGTTGCAATAGGTTTGTAAACCACATTATATAGTATATTTTGTTTTTTTTCAAGCATTAATTAAAGGGTAGTTTCTACTATTCAACTACCCTTTACTTTTTAATATTTTGATCTAGCCTTAGCATTTGTTAGATGTTCCTCGATAGCTATTTCTCCTGCTTTAGGATCTTTATCTATAAATGCCTGGTAAATCCTCTGATGCTCTGCTAATACTTCATCTAGCATTCCATCTAAGTATGCTGTATTTGTCTTAGTTTCTTTTAGGTAATACTGATAGGTTGACAGTGTATGGAACAACATTCGGTTATGAGATGCTTTGTAAATAAGATTATGAAAATCCATATTTATATCCAGCATTTTTTCAGAAGCTTATGAACTAATGGAATTCTATACTCTAAAAAAAGATTCTGAAAAAATGCTGGATATAAATATGGATTTTCATAATCTTATTTACAAAGCATCTCATAACCG
>JAAYSU010000058.1 GCA_012523915.1 Clostridiales bacterium | reverse complement strand
CAGTATGAAAAGGTTTATAGAAAAGACGGGCAGGAGGCCTGTTCTAGGCGAAAGGGCACGATTTATCTTTGTCCCTACAATGATGGGAACTGCTAGCATGGTGCAATGCAATTGTGGCAAACATCTAGATCTTACTGATTATAGTGAATGGTAACAAAAGACGGTCCTTAGCTTATATAAGGACCGTCCCCTATTCCCCACTTTAAATTCAGGTACCGAAGAAGTTTCTACAGTCTACCTCCTGCAGCAAACCACTTTTTAAGCTGTGCTTTTGTTTGTTTAAGATATTCTCTAGTCAATGCTATTCTTTCCATAATTTTTTTGCGTTTCAGTTCTCTAATGAGCTTCTTAAATTCTTTTTTTGTTGTTATCTTGCCTTCTCTAAGCTCCTGTTTAATACACTTATATTCAATTGAATATTTGTTTTTTATTGCTTTAAAAGCCATGGCCCTGTTAAAGCTTCTTGGTCCCTGATCTGCAATGATGTCTTCCAACATGCAGAGCTTGCGAATATACTCTCGTTTAAACCAACTTGTTTCTCTAATGCGGTCTTGCACGAACTTTGTCTTAATGTCAGATAAATACTCCACTCTTTTCCCTCCAAAAAAAATAACCTTCCCGGAAGTCCAAGGAAGGCTAGATTTAATCTCATCTCTCAGGATCTTCGGTTACCTGCAGGATTTGGCACCTTGCGAATTGTAGGTTGCCGGGGTTCATAGGGCCAGTCCCTCCCCCACTCTGGATAAGTTTGTATTCAATTAGGGAAATAGCACTTATATTCTACCTAACATTACAGTAACTGTCAATAAACTAACTTAATTGCTATTTGAACCTAGCTGGATGATTGTCTTTATTTATGTTATGTGGTATTCTGATTGCGCATTTATACTTCTTTATACAAATGAAAGGCAGACAATATGAAGGAAAAACTTTTAATTTTGCCCCGCTTTAAGACAAAATTTATTGGTGACCGTAATTTTTATCTAATGGCATTAAGCCTGGTTGTTCCGGTAATTATTCAAAATACTGTTACTAACCTAGTTAATCTTTTGGATAATGTTATGGTGGGTAACCTGGGCACTACTCATATGTCCGGGGTAGCTATTGCTAACCATTTGATGTTTGTGTTTAACTTAAGTATCTTCGGTGCTCTGTCCGGAGCCGGAATATATGGGGCTCAGTTTGCGGGGGCTAAAGATTGGGAAAGCTTTAGAGAAACTTTACGTATGAGGCTTTTGATTTCAGCTAGCATTACAGCCATTGCTGCTTTTATTCTTACAAGGTGGTCAGAACCGCTTCTTTCTTTGTATCTGGCAGGAGAAGGCGATCCGGCTGATAGTTCGGCTATGCTTTTTTATGGTAAACAATATCTGAAAATTATGCTATGGGGATTGCTGCCCTTTGCCTTAGCCCAATGTTATAGCAGTGCTTTACGGGAGATGGGTGAAACAATGCTTCCTATGGTTGCCAGTGTTGTGGGAGTTGTTGTTAATCTGGTCTTTAACTTCCTTTTGATTTTTGGAAAATTGGGTTTTCCGGCCTTAGGTGTTCAAGGAGCAGCCCTTGCCACAGTTTTAAGTCGCTTTGCAGAGCTCGCTATTGTAGCTTTTGTAGCTCATAAGAATAGTCTTAAATTTCCGTTTATGGAGAGACTTTATTATCCCTTTAGAATCGGAGGCAATCTTCCCAAAAATATTTCTATTAAGGGAGCACCCCTTTTTATTAATGAGTTTCTCTGGTCTGCCGGAATGGTTACCATTACCCAAATTTTATCTACGAAGGGCCTAGCAGTGGTAGGCGCTTTAAATATTGCAAGTACCTTTACTAACTTATTTGGAGTTTTCTTTTTCTCTATTGGTACCGCTGTGGCTATTGTTACGGGTCAAGCTCTTGGGGCTAATGATCCTGATTTAGCTAAAGAACAAGTTTGGAAGCTAATGTTCTTTTCAGTAGTTATCTCCGCGGTTTTAGGTCTTATTCTAGCCTTTAGCGCAGGTCTGATTACTAATATTTATAATACTGAGTTCGAAGTTCGCAGACTTGCTACTGCTTTTATGCGTGCGGCTGCTTTTTATATGCCCTTTCAAGCGATTGCTAACTCTTGCTACTTTGCTATTCGTTCAGGTGGTAGAACATTATTTACTATGGCTTTTGATAGTATTTATATTTGGGTTATCTGTGTTCCTTACACCTATGCATTGGTTGCTCTAACAAGCTTAGGAATTGAAGGGATCTACCCTCTCAGCCAATTAATTCATGTGCTTAAGGCTATTATCAGTTTAATTGCTGTAAGCACTGGCTTTTGGGCCCGCAACTTAGTATCCCAAAAATGATTTAACAACGATCAATCTTCTCTTACAATAACTTTTAGATAAACACAGTGTTTATGCTATATTCATTTAAAAACCAAAAATTCAGTATGATCACAACCAATAAAATCGTAGCGGATATTTTGATTATGCGTACTTTTTGAGCAATATCTTGCGATATGACACTAATCGCTATCGCATCATTAGTAACCTATAATCAATATTCCCGTTAACGGTAGCTGCAAACGTCCGCTTGCATAAAGTGTATCAAAAAATAAAAGTATTTTTGCGAAATCGTCGTAGCCACGATAATAATTTCGAACAGCTATAATAAGATAGTTGACGTTCTGCATCATACAAGCTTGAAACAGATCCTTCAAAAACTGATTATTCGCCACGGCACGACCTGCTTCCACTTCCAAAACTGTTCCTGTATTAGGATTATATGCATCGGCATTGAATGATTTTTCTATGGAACCATTTAATCCGAATAAAACCGGCACTTGAATCAATTCAGCCTTTTTCTTACCCGTTTCAACTTCAAAACCTATCCCCTCCAAATCAACACGCACTTGCTGCAACACTTCATCACTCACCAAAGAATTATCCGAGGAGTTGATTGCTTCCATGTGGTGCGATCGTCAACATAAAAGTGATCCACTGGCCGTCTAAAACTGATCCACTGGGGGTGCGGACGTTTTTTTGGACTT
>JAAYSU010000057.1 GCA_012523915.1 Clostridiales bacterium | reverse complement strand
TATAAGGCCACGCAGTTTGGAACCTTATCTCCTACACCATGTAAGCTTTTTAATTTTTCAACTGCATCCCTATTTTTACTTTTCTTTAAATCCTCAAGATCTATATCCTTTTGTAAAACAGCATTTGCAGCTTTTATCACATATTCATCACGGTAACCTAATCCGCTTTTTCTAATCTCTTCCTTGCTGGCCTTTGCCAATGCTTCTGGCCTAGGAAAGGTATAGTATACAATGATGTTCCCTGAACTGTCAATATATTCCTTACGCTCCCCAAATCTTTCGCACAGCTTTCTGACACAACTTGTAATACCGGGAATGTTTTTGTTCTGCGAGATAATAAAGCTGATCAATACTTCAAAAGGTTCCTGCCTAAGTATTCTAAGTCCACTTCCGTATTCAGCTGCAGCTTTTAGAAAATTATCATCTCCATTTCTTAGCTTCTCAACGACCATGCCATAATCAAAGTCTATGTCAAAATAATCTTTCCAAATTTCTTCATATTCTTTCGAACTGCATGTGAGCTCAATGGTACACTCATCTAACTGTGTTAACTCCAAATATTTTTCATACGCAATTAAACCATATTTGTTATTTTCAATTTGCTTCATTCTAAACAGCTGTCCGGATTCTGCTATTTGTTTTAAGCTAAAATTCTTAGATTGTATTATCATTAACTTCCTCGCTATACTTTTTCTTAAGTATATTAATCATATGGTAGGTAATTCTCGCAGTCAGCCCCCAAATTGTCCAATTCTTATATTGATATATCGGTACTGCATTTTTGCCTTTTTTCCAATCATAGCTGTCAGAGTTGATTTTTTCATAAGGGAAGTTCTCTACTCCTTCGAGTATAATATCAAAATTGTAAACTAAGGGTTCAGTCTCAATTAAAAATGAAAGTGGTACAAAGATCACTTCTTTAACTTCTTCTTGATTCACATTCAAATTCTCAAGTGCCTTATTATCTATTTCAGCCAAAAAAGGATACATGATAAAGTTTCTATAGGTATAAAGGTAATCAAGCTGAGCAATTACCCTTATATCCTCTTTACATATATTTAACTCTTCGCAGCTTTCCCTTAAGGCACACTCTAAAAGACTTTCTCCCTTTTCTAATCTTCCACCAGGAAAACATATTTCCCCTGGCTGATTTTTTAAAGAATCTGACCTCACTTCGTAGAGTAAATATAGTTCTCCATCCCTATTAACTAAAGGAACTAGTAAGGAATAACAATCATAAACGCCCTGAGGGCCTGGTTTTCGTTCCTTAAAAATCTTTTCAAAGTCTTCTACCCGCAAATCCTTCATTAGAATCAACCTTCACATACGAATTTAATAAATACTTCGAAATCTGAAATTATCTTGTCTATATCAACGGATTCATCATCAAGAGCTAAGCCATAGAATGGAGGCTTTTTCATGCCTCTTGCTTCAATTTCTTTCTTAAGCTCTTCAATGTAGACTCCTGAACCCTCAACTAAGGCCTTATTATAATCCAAATCAACAGGAGGGCCTCCCCAATTTTCATCCCAGCTGGTTAATGTAACACCACAAGTCGGTGAACCATCGCAGCTTAATATGGCTACCGTTTTATATCCTACCTGTTCATAGGATTGCATATAGTCTACTACCTGTTTTGCTAGTTCTCTGCAGAAGGAACGGAATCCGACATTGTCGTAGAGGTTCTTTGTTGCCCACCATCTCTGCACTCCTAAATATAGGGTTTCGGGGCAATGCATTTGATTAATACCCAGTCCATATTTATGTAGTGTATCGAACACCTCTTTGCACATGCCCGGATATCTTGCTAGGCCTTTTACTTTATTGTTCGTATTTAATAAACAGCTTGATACAAATACTATCTTTTTACTTCTTGCATCTTCCATACGATCCATTTTATTAACCTCCCTATTTTACTAACAGCAGATATTCTTTATATTATAAGGGAATTTATCAGCCATAACAAGGGTAATAGTATAAGACTAGCTTATGTGATATAATAGAAAAAATTTTGAACGGAGTGTTAATAATGAAAATTAAAGATTTTGGTGTTGAGATTTGGATGAACACCTATGAGAATGACTGCAAATACAATTTAGCTGAAACCTGTGTGGAATCGCTAACTGTTGATGAGCTGATTCAAATGTCCGAAAGAAAAGACCATCTACTCAAAGAGATTTTAGAGATGAAGCTAACATACGGTGATATTGAAGGCAGTTTATCATTAAGGACAAATGTTGCAAATCTATATGAGAATGCAAGGCCTCAAAATGTGACCATAACTCATGGAGGCATTAATGCCAACGCTCTTTCAATCCTTACTTTAGTCGAACCCGGAGACAGAGTTGTTTCTGTACTTCCAACATACCAGCAACTCTATTCAATACCCGAATCCATCGGCGCAGAAGTAAAAATATTAAAGTTAAGAGAAGAGAATTCATTTTTACCCGATTTAGAGGAATTAAAAAGCTATGTAAATGATAAAACCAAATTGATATGCATAAATAATCCCAATAATCCTACGGGCTCACTAATGGATGAAGCTTTTTTAAAAGATATAGTTGAAATAGCTAGAAGCTGTGACGCCTATATTTTATGCGACGAAGTATACAGAGGGTTAACACACGAAGGTAATAATTTCACTGTTTCAATAGCCGACCTCTATGAAAAAGGGGTAAGTACCGGAAGTTTATCAAAAACCTATTCACTTGCAGGGCTCAGAGTAGGTTGGGTTGTTGGCCACGAAGAATTTATAGAAAGAGTTAACAGGCAAAGAGACTATCATATTATTAGTGTCGGAATGATAAACGATAAGCTTGCTTCAGTGGCACTAGAGAATAAAGATAAGATCTTAGAAAGAAACCTTAGCATAGTTAAACAAAACAAAAAAATATTAGATGAATGGATTGCCAAAGAACCCAGAATTAGCTATGTAAAACCAAAAGGTGGTACTACAGCTTTATTAAAATTTGATGCACCTATGAAATCAGACGAATTTTGTATAAGGCTTCAAAATGATAAAGGAGTAATGCTTCTGCCCGGCTCCGCTTTAGAGATGGAAGGATACCTTCGTATAGGATATTGTAACAATACACAAGTTTTATTAAAAGGTCTAGAAGAATTATCAGTTTTTTTAAAAGAAATTTAAGTTTGCCTAATTAGTTGATAATATTTAGTATAGTACCACACTTAGGACAATAATTAATATCAAGTTTTATGTTCCTAAGTGTGACTTTATCTTTAGGCTTATAGGCACATAATATTTTAGTATTGAATTTATCGCTAAGATCTACATATACTTTATCCGGATGTTTAAACTGATCTCCTAAGCAATCGCATGCAAACTGTTTCATAGCTACCCCTTCAACAGAAATTAATTCAAAATTATTTTTCTCACATTACTGAAAAATATACTTAGATGTATGACATCAGCAACTCATTCAACATCCGATTCCACTTATCTTCATCCGTAATCTTTCTCGATATCTCCTCTAATTTCTCTTGCTGATATACGGATAACTCTTTCAAGTCTTCTATAAATGAAACCATGACTTTGCGCCTTGCAAGCTGAAATATTCTTTGCTCAGATTCAGGCAACCTAAAATATTCGTCTATGGAATCCAGCATTTTAGCATTGTCTTCTTTCAACCTTCCATTAAGACCCTGCAATAGATTGACTACATGATCACTTGTTAGAATACCGTTGCATTCTTTGGTTTTTTCTATAAGTATCCTGATCTCATTTAGTTTTTCGTTTTCACTGCACAGCTTAAAATTACCGCCTTCAAGGTATTCCCATAATACTGTTCCCTTTTTAATCACAGCCGTTCTGATTCTCACATAATCAGGATCAATTTCATTTATTACATGAGCTGTTTCAATTGCATTTTTATATGATAAAGCCTTGCCTCCAATACCGGGCCTAAAATATACGGAAAACTCAATTCCTGACTCTTTAATATTCTTACCTGCAATAATCTCTTGCTCAGAGCTTACCCCTTTATTTATCAGTTCTAAAACTTCATCAGAACCGGATTCAAAACCTGAATGTATACGGTCAAGTCCTGCTTCTTTCAATCTATGATAATCTTCAGCAGAAATCCTTGATAGGGTCTCAGCTCTTGCGTAAGAAGTTATCCTTTTAATCCACGGAAAGCGTTTTCTTAAATAGCGGAGTACTTCCACTACTCTATCAGTCTTTAAAGCTAAGGAATTACCATCCTGTAAAAAAACGCTTTCTCCACCATGCATTATCCAATTCAAAACGACATAAAAGCTTTCTCTTTCTTCTGGTGATAACTTACCTATCTCCTGCTTTAAACCAAGCCTATCCCATCGTCCTTCTTTGTCTACATATGATTTTATGCGTTCCACATAGTTCGCTATTACATCGATGTCATTTTTAATGCTTTCTACACTATAGGCCCTAAAGGTGTCTTTATATAATCCACAAAATCTGCACTTGTTCCAAGTACAGCCTCTGGTAACTTGGATTAACAAGCTTCCCGCCTCGCTTGGAGGCCTAATCGGACCCACTCTAAAAGTTTGTTGTGTCATAAACTACTTAACTCCTTGCGTTTTATATATTATATATATATCATAAAAAAAGTCCATAATAGTTATGGACTTTTAAGATATATTCTCCCTTAGCATTATAGTTAGAATTGATTCAAAGCTATTAATACAGGATCCCATACAGGGCTGAAGGGAGGAGAATATGCAAGATCCATATCTATCAGTTGGCTAACAGTTGAACGGATAGTAATTGCTGTAGCCAGCATATCAATCCTTAAAGCTGCCCCCGCATATCCTACGATTTGTGCCCCAAGTAGACAACCCGTATCCCGCTCAGCAATCAGTTTTAAATGGATGCTATTAGAGTTAGGACAATAATGGGCTGCTGTCATAGATTGAATCTTCCTTGTTTCATAATGAATACCAAGATCTTGACATTCCCTTTCACTCAAGCCAGTTCTTGAAACCTCCATCTCCATTACCCTGGCTATACCTGTGCCAATTACACCCTTAAATTGAGCATCACCGCCGGCAGCATTTTCACCTGCTACCCTTCCCTGTTTATTAGCTGTTGTGCCAAGTGGCATATATACATCTTTTCCAGTAACTATGTGATAAGCAGTAGCGCAGTCACCAGCAGCGAATATACCATCAATATTAGTATTCATCTTTCGATCTACTAAAATTGCATTTCTAAGCCCTAGTTTGATCCCAGTTCCTTCGACAATCTCAGTATTAGGCACAACTCCGATTGAAAGTAAAACAAAGTCCGTTGGTATTTCGCCCTGATCCGTAATAACGCTTTTAACAGAAGAATTACCTGAGAAGCCCTTTACAGTTTCTCCAGTGCGAATATCCACACCCTTTTCTAGTAGATATTTAGTCAGGATTTCCGCCATATCCGCATCCATATTAGGTATGATATGAGGCGCTCTCTCAATTACAGTAACCTTGCATCCATTCTCAACAAAATTCTCTGCCATTTCTAGGCCAATGTATCCGCCGCCTATTATAGAAATATTTTTAGGACGCTCTTTCTTTAAAAATTCAATTATATTAAGACTATCATTAATTGTACGAAGAGTGAAAATTCCATTTAGGTGCATCCCATCTAAACCTGGGACAAAAGGTCTCGCCCCCGTTCCTATAATCAACTTATCATAGTTATCTTCAAACAGCTTGTTCTCTTTTAAATCCCTTATGAATACTTTCTTATTTTGGGGATCTATGGATTCAACCTTGGAAAGAGTATGGACATCAATATTTTGTTTCTTAAAGTCGGTTATACTTCTTGCTATAAGATCTTCTTTTGAAGCTATCCTTCCACCTATAAAGTATGGCAAGCCGCATCCTGCATATGATATATATTCGCCATCTGTATAGACTGTAACCTCAAGGTTAGGGTCAGTTCTCCTGGCTTTAGAAGCGGCGCTCATTCCTGCTGCCACTCCACCTATTACAATGAGTTTCTTCGACATGGTAAACCTCCGCTTTATATTAAACACAATAATTTCACGATTATTACTATATACCACTTAATAATATCATCGAATCATACTTTCTACATATCTTTGCTGTAAGAACACAAAAACCACCCTAGGGTGGTTTATATGTTCTTACAAGGTATTAAGATTCTTGCTCTTGGGATTCTGATTCAGTTTCAGTATCTACCTCTTCATCGTCTATTTGTACTTTTACAGGCTCAGAAACTGTTAGGACTACTGTATATTCAGGAATCAAGATCTTTATTTTTTCATCCTTAGCCGCATCTAAATCCCCAACCGTTATATTGGTTCCGGCTTCCATACCTCTTACGTCGATTACAATGTCTTGTATAAAATCTTTTGGTAGAGCATTATAAGGGATTTCTTCAATATGTTTCTGTATTAAATTCTGATTCATTTCCCTGTTCGCCAAAGTTACATTTGCAACACTATTAACAGGTTCGTCTGCAACAATGTGCTGGAATTCTATATGTTCTACCTGTCGGGTTACAGGATGGTGACTAATATCTTTGAATAGAACATTATAACTCTCATTATCCTTAACTTCTATTTTAACGAGGTCTCCCTTTGTTATCTTAGAGAGAAAGCGGTTTGTATCGCGTAAAGGGATCTGAATCATAATAGTCTCGTCTAAGTGACGTCCATAAATTGATGCCGGAACAATACCCTCACGTCTTAACTTTTTAGCTTTTACACTTTTATCTCTGAGTTCAGCATTTAAACTATAAATAGCAATTCCTCCTCACATTTATATGATAGGAACAAAATGTCCTCCCAATTAAATTTATATTTTTTAGTATATCACAAAAATAAACTTTTAGCAAATTTTGTGTCTTCTTAAAACAAAGCCGGCTAAAAGCACTATTGCTTTTTAAGCCGGTTTTGACATTTGGCACGCCAGGAGGGATTCGAACCCCCGACCTACTGATTCGTAGTCAGCCACTCTATCCAGCTGAGCTACTGGCGCATATATTTTGCTTTTAAGCGCGATACTGATTATAACACAGAATATTTCACTTTGTAAAGTTATTTCATATAAATTGTATTATACTACGTTTTAAAGTATAATAATCAATAATATTTTGAGTATGGGGAGATTAACAATATGGATATTGTAAAAAAAGCTGGAATAATTGGTGGCGCTGTTGTCGGTGGGGTTATCGGCGG
>JAAYSU010000233.1 GCA_012523915.1 Clostridiales bacterium | reverse complement strand
GTAAATGAATCGCTATCCTATTGGATAAGCACATCCTTAAATGTGTCTTCGATAAGCAATTCATCCGGAGAACAACAGAAGAAGACACAAAGCTCGTCTAGATGAATTTTGAACTTATTTAATCTCACAAAGTTTATCAGTTCTCTTACTTTAAGGTTTAGGGATTTTTTAGGGTCATAAGGAAAATATACAAGATTACCTGAAGTGCTTATAAGTGGAAAGGCCATCATATTTTTGCCCAAATTATTTTCTAGTGATTGTATATTGTTTTTTAATAGAGGGATTAGTGTCTGGGAGAGTTCTTGGAGTAAAGATGAATTTACGTCGAGATTATCCCACAATTCCTTCCAGCCTAGCACAAGTTCTTCTGGGAAGTTATCTACATCTCCACCTAAACCCACCGATAAAAATCCCATCCAATACTTGTTCCATGTAGCATTATCAATCCACAACCTAGGTAAAAGCGTGGAAAGATCTTCTCCTATAAGAAATCTCTGTACTGCGTAAACAGCCCTATGTGGTTTATTAATTGCTTCTTTTGTCTTTTGTGGAATAAAGAAAGGTGCTTCAGAGCGAAGCTTATCAAAAATTCGCTTCCACTTATCGCGACTTAGGGAGAAAATTTCTTGCCATCTTACATCTTGGAGAACAATCCCTTTGAAATAAAGCTCTTCCATTGCTCCAATAATTCTTTTAATACGCGAAGCGTCATGTCCGTTTTGTACTAAAAAAGCGAGATCATCTTGGTTTGCCCAAGTAATAGAAATCATATTGTTTTCATGTTTTATAAAAAGAGTAGCATTTTGATTATCAAAAACATCACTCAAAGCAGGAATACTACTAAGGCCCGTGTCTAGTCTTAACGTAATACCCAAAAGACGTGCAATCGGTCTCATTGAGCGGAAAACGGATTCTTCATGCTCTTCTAATGGAGGACTCTTTTTTATTAG
The DNA here is from genome assembly GCA_012523915.1 of Clostridiales bacterium. Taxonomy (GTDB): domain Bacteria; phylum Bacillota; class Clostridia; order Peptostreptococcales; family Anaerovoracaceae; genus JAAYHT01. The sequence continues at coordinate 1,621 of JAAYSU010000233.1, read as the reverse complement.
GAGATCTAAAAGTGAATAATAACCTGTGAGAGGTCCTTCGATTGCTTTTCTTTTTGCCACTCCTATTTGTTTTTCTTGTTCCTTGAGATAATTTTCAATTTGCTCTTTACTTTCAGTAAGTAATCGCTTTTTTACGGCCATACGGTCGGGTTCGAGTAGTGGATTCCAGCCATCGAAAGTTAAAACGAGTGGGGCAGAATTGCTTACAGGTTTGCTTTGTTCTATAGTTTCTTTATAGGTGTTTAAGCGGTTGTTTCGGGCGACCGAAAACTGATCAACCAGATTCTGTATGTGTGGCTTCATATTTTGATGGGTATCAAGCATGACACCGGGATGGGTAAAGATAAAAGGATCTAAATGCACTGGCCCTCTTGGTAGTTCTTTATCAAAAGGCAATTGTGTTAGCGGAGTTAGATACTGCCTAATGGCGTAAGCGAAGGATTCATTATGAAAACAAAAGTTTTTAGAAACGCACATTTTCAAATGATTTAGGCTATGATATCTTCTTTCAGCAGCTACTTTATCTGGTTCGCCAAGTACCTCGCGGAAGGTTTTGGGGCCAGAGTGGAGTGACTCAAGGTTATCTAAGTATAACAGTAATTGACTATTGAATTGTTCAATCATTTCCGCCTGTAGCATATTTAAATCCTCAAGGCGTGTTGGTACGGGCATGGGATGCGTGAAAACAAAAGGCTGTGTTACTGAGAACAATTGTGTTTTTGATGGTAGGTATTGCAAATTCCACTCTAATTGTTTTTCTTCAGTTTTAATCCATTCAGAAAGCGTGTCGCAGGCTACTTGAAAAAACCAAAAAGTCGAGTTAGAGCAATCGTATGCTTGTTTAGGTGGATGATTCATTCCAATATTTTCAGCCCATGTAACGAGAGCATCTCTAAGTTCTTCTGTGGACTTCATTAGTGGAATATGGTAAGGGGAGCCATCCGATTTAAGTTGTAGCATTGCTACTTCTACTTTCCATTGGTAATTTACATAGTCAACTAAGAAGTGCCGCTCGGCTTCCTTTTGAATACCTTCTGGAATATGTGGGTATACATTATTAAGAAGTGAGTGTAGTACCCTTGGGGCTTCCTCTTCGATGAGTTTCAAAAAGGTATGCTGCGCCCTAGCTTGTTCGATGGTATAAAAACCGGAGAAACGAATGAATTGAGAAGTATCCTCGTAATAGAATTCAGTCATGGGTTAGCCTCCTTTTTGATTGATTTCGGTGCCGGCTTATTTTGTCCTCCCGATTCCAATTCAGATCAGTGTTTTATGAATGTATCTTTAAATAAAAAAATAATACAAAGATGATAGCGAAACAACACTCCCGGTCACCTTCATGGGCTTGGGGAGCGTTGCTTCGTAGAGCTATTTATCAAACGGCTACTGCCAGATTATGGGCCCTCTGCAAAAGTTCATGTCCATCAATTAAAGCCTCAAATCTGTTCTCCTCAAAATTGGCTGTCCTTCTGACTGGCTCACCGTGCGAGACGAAGTTTGTTACAGTTTGGAGTGCTCCCCAAGCTGTGTCTTTGAATGGTACAAGGTCCCAAAGTTCAGCCATCTCAAATAACTGGTCACGAATGAACTTTGTATTGGCAACCATCCGTTCGGTAGTCTT
>JAAYSU010000056.1 GCA_012523915.1 Clostridiales bacterium | reverse complement strand
TTTATGGCGGGTATGTTAAAGATATTAGGTTTTGACAAGGCCTTTGATAACTGCTTCGCAGCAGACCTTACAATTATGGAAGAAACGACAGAATTCCTTAAGCGTGTAAAAAATGGGGGAGTAATGCCACAATTTACTTCCTGCTGTCCAGGATGGATTAATTTTGTAGAAAGAAGGTACCCTGAACTAATACCTCACCTTTCGACCTGTAAATCACCTCAGATGATGATGGGAGCTATGATAAAAAATCACTTCGCAGAAGTATCAGGAATTGATAAAAAGGATATATTTGCAGTATCGATAGTTCCCTGTATAGCTAAGAAATATGAGGCCCAACGTTCAGAGTTTCAAAGGGATGGAGTAAGGGATGTGGATGCTGTATTAACCTCAGGTGAGCTATTAGAAATGCTAGAGCTTAAGCGAATAAAAGCTACAGATATAGTTCCTCAAGAATTTGATGAACCATATCGTATAGTTTCCGGTGCTGGAGTTCTATTTGGAAACTCAGGGGGTGTAGCAGAGGCAGCTTTACGCATGGCTCTTGAGGAATTGACGGGTGTTAAGACAGATGATCATATAGACTTTACGGAAATAAGGGGGTTTGACGGCATTAAAGAGACTACTTTAGAAGCTAATGGCATGAAGGTACGAGTAGCAGTCATTAGTGGCCTCAACAATGCCGAGCATATAGTTGAGAAGATTGTAGAAGGCGAAGATGTTGGATACGACCTTATTGAAGTAATGTCCTGCCCAGGCGGATGTATTTCTGGTGCTGGACACCCAGTTCCTGAAAAGATCGACTCATTAGAAAAACGTCAGCAGGTACTTATTGATATCGACAAAACCTCTAAGTACAGAAAGTCACAGGATAATCCGGATATTCAAAAAGTGTATAAGGACTTCCTTGGAGAAGTAAACTCACACTTGGCTCATGAACTCCTTCATACTCATTACTCCAAGGTTGATGGAGATACTCTGGGGCACAGTGTGCTAAAGAAGAGTGATTCAGCTTTTATAACCAGGGTATTCGAGATCTGTGTATGCGACCGCTGCAGAGAAAAGGGTTCTAAAGAGCTATATGAAGAATCCCTGAGAAAGGTTAAAGAGCAGAAGATGGATAACTTCATTAAAATACGCACCATCAGGTTAAAGGAAAGCCATCCAGGAGATGATATCCATATAACCTTAGATGGTAAACTTATAGGTGCTGATAAGATGGATAATCCATATAGAACTATATTACATGCATAAAAGATGATTTAAGGGGGCAGCTTGGCTGCCCTTTTTGTTTGACTAAAAACAGTTTTATAGATATGCTTAACTTAAAACTGTTTTCGGAGGGATTAGATGAAAACTGAAAAAATACATGTGCTAAATAAGGCAACTATGGATGCTTACCTAATTGATACTGAAACTAAAAGGCCGGCAGTAATTATATGCCCGGGTGGTGGATATATGCTTATTTCAATCAATGAATCTAAGCCGGTTGCCAAGAGATTTAATGAAAAGGGCTACCATGCCTTTGTATTAAAGTATTCTATTAAAGAAGGGGCCCGTTTTGAATTAGATAAAGGCAATTTACCCAATCCTGTTAGAGAGCTTTCAGAATCTATTAGGATTGTTAGAAGTAATGCGGATAAGTGGGGTATTGATCCGGACAAGATTATTGTCGCCGGCTTTTCAGCAGGAGGACATCTTGCTTTAAGCGCATCTGCTATTAAAGATTATAATATTAATAAACCAGATGCGTTGGTTATAACATATCCTTTGACTGATTATAGGTATTCGAATAAGGATTGGAAGGTAGAAAAGCGAGGAGAAACCATTGACATGTATAAGTTAAAGACAGAGCTGCTCTTTGGCAGCAGTGAACCAAATGAAGAGCAGCTTAGGGCCTTCGATGTTAAAACTCACATACATTCTGATATGCCCCCAATATTTATTTGGCATGCAAAGCAGGATAGGATAGTACCCTATCAGACTACGGTAGAATTGGTGGAAAAATTAAAAAGTAATGATGTAAATTGTGAATTCCATCTGTTTGAAGAAGGTGTTCACGGCAATCCTTTCTATAAGGATGAGTGGTTTGATTTGGCTTTAAAATGGCTGGATAAGGTTTTATAAATTAGCCTTGAAATAGTGAGAGGAGTAAGGTATAATAAATCTTGCTTGAGCCCTTAGGGGCTTTTTTTATCTGATAAATTTTTAATTAACTTGTGTACTTTTTTAACAATCTTTGTTTCACCCTATTTGCTCCATTCCAACACTGCATATTTATACGTTAGAGGTTATAAATATGCATAAATATTCTGTCTTATGCATAAAAATATTCAAGATAAAATCACAGAAAAACTGCTTGATAATTCATTCACAACGATTGATGAAAACCTATAAAACTCTTGATTATTCATATTTTCCCCTTGTTAAATGATTAATTATTCAAAAAAGCCTTTACATTTTCATAAGATGTGATTAATATTACTTATTAAATTAGACTTGTGAATTTTGAATTAAGATTGGAGGTAAAAATCCTTGGGCGAACAAATAGTAAAAACCAACTGCTGTCACGGCTGCTCTAATACAAATGAAACTGAATTGCTTGAACGAATTTCCGAATTGGCCAAAGAGTACCGTGGGAAAGAAGGGGCTCTAATTCAGGTGCTACATATGGCACAAGTTATTTTCGGTTATCTACCAATAGAAGTGCAGAGAGTTATTGCGGATGCACTCGATATACCTGTATCACAGGTTTCAGGGGTAGTATCATTCTATTCTTTTTTCTCTACTCAACCCAGAGGTGAACATACAATAAGGGTTTGCATGGGTACTGCATGCTATGTGCGTGGAGGCAAAAAGATTGTCGAAAGGCTGAAAGAAATATTAGATATAGATATTGGTGATACAACTAAAGATCGCAAGTTTACTTTCGAAGTTGCACGCTGTATAGGTGCATGCGGATTGGCGCCAGCCATGTCGATAGATGATGTGGTGTATAAACAGGTCGATCCGGATAAGCTTGAAAATATTTTAGCTAGGTATTATCAGGAAGGAGAGAAAGCAGTATGAGCGTAATCAGATCAGTCGCCGAATTGAATAACATAAAGGAAGAATATTTGGCAAAACAAGCCTCCTATAAGCGTCGGGTACTTGTCTGCGGCGGAGCAGGTTGCGTTTCATCTAACTGCCAGGAGGCGCAGGATGCTTTAGTTGAGGCATTAGAAAAGAATGGCTTAAGTGAATCAGTACAAGTACTGGTTACCGGTTGTATGGGAACTTGTGCATCGGGTCCTGTATTGTTAGTAGAGCCTGACGGAGTCTTCTATACAAAGATGGATTATGAGAAAGTAAATGATATGGTAGATCGTCACCTTCTAAATGATGAAGTTGTTGAAGAGTATACCTTTTATGATAATTACCAGAAGAAATACATACCTAAAATAGATGACATAAGCTTTTTCAAAGAACAGGTTCGCATAGCCCTGAGAAACTGCGGCAAGATGGATTATTCATCCTTAGATGCTTATATAGCTAGGGATGGTTATGCGGCTTTGGGAAAAATATTAAGTGGAATGTCACCTAAAGAAGTAGTTGAAGAGATGAAAAAGTCCGGACTGCGTGGACGGGGAGGAGCGGGCTTCCCTCTAGGACTTAAATGGGAAGCAGGCTTGAATGCAGCTGGGGATGAGAAGTATATGGTATGTAATGCCGATGAAGGGGATCCAGGAGCCTTCATGGATAGATCGATATTAGAGGGAGACCCCCATTCTGTAATTGAAGGATTAATGATCGGTGCATACGCTATAGGTGCAAAAAATGGATATATATATGTTCGTGCTGAGTATCCCCTTGCAATTGAGAGATTGAGTAATGCCATTGAACAGGCAAGGGAAAGGGGACTCTTAGGGGAAAAGGTCCTTGGTTCTGAATTTTCGTTTGATCTTAATATACGTATAGGTGCAGGCGCATTTGTATGCGGAGAAGAAACCGCTTTACTGGCATCTATTGAAGGGAAAAGAGGCGAACCCACTCAGAAACCGCCATTTCCTTTTGAATCAGGTCTTTTTGAAAAACCTACTATTATCAACAACATAGAGACCCTGGCTAACGTACCCTGCATTATTAACAAAGGGGCTGAATGGTATCAGACTATTGGTACTGAAAAGTCTAAGGGCACAAAGGTATTTGCCTTAGCAGGCGATATCGTAAATACAGGTATTATCGAAGTTCCAATGGGAACGATTTTAGGAGATATTATATACAAGATCGGAGGAGGCATTGTAGGAGGAAAGAACTTCAAGGCTATACAGTCAGGAGGTCCTTCGGGAGGATGTTTGACAAAGGCACACTTGAATACTAGGGTAGACTACGAATCCCTATCTGAATTAGGGGCTATCATGGGTTCAGGCGGCCTTATAGTCATGGATGAAGATACCTGTATGGTAGATACGGCACGCTATTTCATGGACTTCATACGCGATGAGTCCTGTGGCAAATGTACCCCCTGTCGAGTAGGTACCATGCGTATGCTAGAGATATTAGAAAGGATTACAGAAGGTGAAGGCCAGGAAGGCGATATTGAGATGCTTGAAGAGCTGGCGGAAAGCATCAGGCAGTCTGCAATCTGCGGACTCGGACAGACTTCATCGAATCCTGTTCTTTCAACAATACGCTACTTTAGAGATGAGTACGAAACACATATTAAAGCCAAGCACTGTGATGCAGGTATATGCTCGAATCTATATACATCACCCTGTAGAAATGCTTGCCCTGCAGGAGTTAACGTACCCGGCTATATGTCACTTGTTGCTTCCGGTCGCTTGATGGATGCATACCAGCTCATCAGGCGTGATAATCCATTCCCTGCAGTTTGCGGACGTATATGTACCCATCCATGTGAACAGCATTGCCGCAGAAGCCAAGTAGACGAATCCTTGGCCATACGTTCGATAAAGCGTTATGTTGGTGACTATGCGCTACAGGATGAGTATGATATCCCGACTATTGAGCCCATGAAACCGACAGGAAAGAAAGTGGCGGTAATAGGGTCAGGACCTTCAGGTTTAACCTGTGCATACTATCTGGCTCATCTTGGTCATGAGGTTGATGTCTATGAGGCAGAGGAAGTTGCAGGTGGAGTATTGTATTGGGGTATTCCTGAGTACAGACTTCCAAAGGATGTATTGGCTAAGGAAATCCAAGCCATTGTAAATGCTGGAGTTAAGATACACACAAATACGATGATAGGCCGTGATTTGAGCCTTGAGGAACTTAAGGAGCACAATGATGCTGTTTACATTGCAATTGGTACTCAGAAATCCAAGCTTCTTGAAATCCCAGGGGAAGATCTACCCCAGGTAGAAAGCGGTTTGGCCTTCTTGCGCCGCATCGGCTTGAATCGTGATAGAAGTGTACCTCGCCGTTTGGCAGTAGTTGGCGGAGGTTCAACTGCTCTTGATGTTGCGCGTACTGCTTTGCGTTTAGGCTGCGAAGAAATTAATGTTTTATACAGGCGTACATTAAACGAGATGCCTGCCGATCTGGAAGAGGTAAAGGAAGCTATTGAAGAAGGTATAAAGATTACAACCCTGGTTGGGCCTGTTGAGATATTAGAAGAGGACGGCAAGGTATCAGGAATCCGTCTTGAGAAAATGCAGCAAGGCGAGTTCGGTAAGGATGGTAGACGTCTAACATCAGCCATACCTAATTCAGACTTTGTTCTAGAGTGTGATGGTGTAGTAACTGCAATTAACCAGGAGCTAGATTCACAATTCCTTCCTGTAAAAGAGGATGCTAATGGTGGTTACAGGACCCTTGATGCAGACAGATTCACTGCACAAACATCCCAAGACGGCATATTTGCAGGAGGAGATGCAGCTCCTTGGGGAGCAAGAGACGTTATTAACGCTATAGCAGCAGGAAAACTTGCCGCAATAAATATTGATAAGTACTTAGGTGGAACAGGTGAACTTAACAACGGTGAAGAAATTGATATACCGGTTATCCCTGTGGGAGAAGCAACCGAACACGATAGATTCCCGACAAGATTTATGCCAGTTGATCAGCGCTTAGATAATTTTGATGAAGTTGCACTTGGATACCATGCGCTGGATGCTATGGCAGAATCACTTAGATGTCTGCACTGTGACAGGAGGTAAGATATTATGATCAACTTGACTATTAATGGAATTCCAGTTCAGGCAGAGGAGGGCACAACCATTCTTGAAGCCGCCAGGGCGAATAATATTCATATACCTAATCTCTGCTATATGAAGGGAATACACGAACAGGGCGTATGCAGAATATGCGTTGTTGAAATTGAAGGAAATAGAAATTTACAGGCCTCATGCATTACTAAAGTGCGTGAAGGAATGAATATTAAGACTAATAGTGCTAAGGTTCAGAAAGTGCGCAAGATGCTCTATGAGCTTCTTGTATCGAACCATCCAGAGGACTGCTTGCAGTGCGAACGCAACCAGAGCTGTGAACTGCAAGAATTGGGTCAAACGTTGGGTGTAAGGGAAAGACGCCTTTATGGAAAGCGTACCGAGATAGAAGCTGATATCTCCCCATCTATTACAAGGGATCCGAGCAAGTGTATACTCTGCAGAAGGTGCGTTACAGTATGCAATGAGATCCAGGATGTGGGTGCTATAAATGTACAAAACCGAGGCTTCGATACGATAGTGAGCCCGGCTACTGAGTTACCTTTAAACAGCACGGCCTGCGCTATGTGTGGCCAGTGTACTGTAGTTTGTCCTACGGGTGCACTGACAGAAACTGATGGCATAGCAAAAGTACAAAGGGCCCTTGCAGATCCAAACAAACATGTAATAGTTCAGACAGCTCCTGCGGTAAGGGCAGCACTAGGTGAATGCTTTGGCTTACCAGTAGGAACTCCGGTAACGGGCAAGATGGTAACTGCACTTCGTATGCTTGGCTTTGATGATGTATTTGATACTAACTTTGCAGCAGACCTTACAATACTTGAAGAAGGTACCGAATTTTTAAATCGGGTTACCGATGCCCTTAATGGGGGTAAGGCAGTGCTGCCGATGATCACTTCCTGCTCGCCGGGTTGGATAAAACATATAGAGCACAGCTATCATACTGAGCTGGATCATCTATCAACATGTAAATCTCCTCATATGATGCTTGGTGCTTTGACCAAGAGCTTCTATGCTAAGAAGATAAATAAAGATCCTAAAGATATATTCACGGTATCTATAATGCCGTGTACCGCTAAGAAATACGAGATCCAGCGTCCTGAAATGAATGTTGATGGATACCCTGATGTTGATGCCGTACTTACCACTCGCGAGCTTGGTAAGATGATCAAAAGTTATGGTATAGATTTTGTAAACTTACCTGACAGCGATTTCGATGCTCCTTTGGGCCTATCAACAGGGGCTGCAGATATCTTCGGTGTTACAGGAGGTGTTATGGAGGCGGCTTTACGTACCGTATATGAATTAGTAACTGGTCGAGAGCTACCTTTTGACAATTTGCGTATTACTCCTTTAAAGGGCTTGGATCAGATTAAAACTGCTTCAATCCTTATAGAAGATACGCTTCCCGAATACAAGCATCTTGAGGGTGTAACTGTAAATGTGGCAGTAACCTCAGGACTTCAAGGTTCTAATATCTTAATGGATGAGGTAAAGGCTGGCAAATCTCCCTACCACTTCATTGAAGTTATGGGTTGCCCGGGAGGATGCATTTCAGGTGGAGGACAGCCGCGGACTGATTGTGAGGACTTCCGTGTGAAGCGAACAAATGCACTTTATTCTGAAGATGAACGCAAGGTCCTAAGAAAGAGTCATGAAAATCCTGACTTAGCTAAACTGTATGAAGACTATCTGGGAGAAATAGGCGGAGAAATATCACATCACCTTCTACATACTGTGTATACTAGGCGTGGCTTGTATAATGAACTGGTTGAATAAAACAAAAAGGCAGAGCAATCTGCCTTTTTAAATAAGCCGGGGAGCTTATCCCCGGTTTTTCATAATCGCATCAAGTACTTTATGGGCAGCCTCATATTTTGTAAGCTTTGGAAGCTGCATTTCTTCATCCTTTGTGATAAGTACTAGGACATTGGTGTCAACGGCGAAGCCTGCCCCTTCTGTCTTAAGATTGTTAGCTACTATCATATCCATCTTCTTTTCAATCAATTTCTTTTTAGAGTTTTCTATTAAATTTTCTGTTTCCATAGAAAACCCGCATATAAATTGACCATTTTTGCGATTTTTCCCAAGGTGTTTAAGGATATCTGGAGTTCTTACTAAAGGTATGGACATATCATCATCTGATTTTTTTACCTTTTCACTTGAGGTAACAGCAGGGCTGTAATCAGATACTGCTGCAGCTTTAATGATTATATCTTGTTTATTGCTTATGGAAGTTACTGCGTCAAACATTTCCTTTGTTGAAACAACTTCGATTACTTCTACATAGCTTGGTTTTTTTAAGTATGTTTCGCCTGTTACCAATGTTACATCAGCACCCCTTTGTGCCGCAGCCCTAGCTATTGAATAGCCCATTTTTCCTGAGGATGGATTAGATATAAATCTTACGGGATCAATATATTCTTTAGTAGGACCTGCAGTAACAAGTACTTTTAGTCCCTTCATATCCTTTGCGTATGCTATTTCATGCGTAATAGCTTCTTGGATTTCCTCAGGCTCAGCCATTCTACCTTGGCCCGTATCTCCGCATGCCAGCATACCGCTTCCCGGTGTAATGATCTTCCATCCTAGGGATTCGAGCTTTTTCAAGTTTTCCTGTGTGACCGGATTTAGGTACATATTGGAGTTCATGGCAGGAGCAATCATCTTAGGACAATTACATGCTAAAACAGTTGTAGTAAGCATATCATCAGCAATACCGTATGCAAGCTTAGCAATTACATTAGCTGTTGCTGGTGCAATTACTACTATATCGGCAAGCTTCGATAAAGAGACATGCTCTACGTCGAATTTAAAATTCCTATCAAAAGTATCAACAGGTGCTTTGTTCCCTGTTAGTGTTTCAAAGGTTATAGGTGTAATAAAATGGGTTGCATTCTTAGTCATAAGCACATGGAGATCACAATTTTGTTTTTTTAGGGCTGATGCTAAGTATGCAGTTTTATATGCAGCTATACTTCCTGAAACACCTAAAAGTACAGTTTTTCCTTCTAACATTTCTATATCCTTATTTTATTTTCTACTATAGTTATTCCAATTAATTGCCTTAAGTATAACAAAAATTACATGGGGCGTAAATAATATAATGGTAAAGAAGGAATTGTATATTATATTTTAAAAATAGCAAGTTTTTCTTTTAGATTAAGGAAAAACGAGTCAAAACTAAAAAGTTGAAAAGAAAGATTATGCCATCTTTTTTTCAAAAACTCTCAGCATTTTATAACATAGTGGTTAAACTGTATTGAAATTGTAAATATTATTAATTATAATAAGTTGAAACTTTTTATATTTAACATATAGGAGAAAAGCCATGATATTTGCATTAGATATAGGAAATACAAACATTGTAATAGGTTGCATAGAAGGTAATGATATACACTTTACAACTAGGTTTAGTACTGATCGTTCTAAAACTGAAGATGAATATGCGCTAAAATTAAAATCCTTATTTGATTTTTATCAAATAGATCCTAAGGAAATAGAAGGTGCAATAATATCTTCGGTTGTGCCACAGCTAAAAAGTATATTAAGTATGGCAATAAAGAAAATTAGCGGTAAGACTCCGCTAATAGTTTGTCATGATATGGATCTTGGAGGGCTAAAGATTGGTGTGGATTATCCCGAACAGCTGGGAAAAGATTTGATTGTGAATGCTGTAGCGGCTATTAAAGAGTATCCAAAACCCATAATTATCTTTGATATGGGAACTGCTACAACCCTTTCCGTCATAGATAAAGATGAGAATTACCTTGGGGGGATGATTATACCTGGCCTACAGTTGTCAATGGATGCTTTGTCAGCCCGGACATCCCAACTACCAAAGGTAAGCTTAGATGCACCTAAAAATGCGATAGGAAAAAATACGATAGACTGTATGAAAGCTGGAGCCATATTCGGTACAGCTTCGATGTTGGATGGGTTAATAGATAGGGTAAATGAAGAGCTTGGGGAGGAAACCACAGTATTAGCTACAGGAGGATTATCAAAAGAGATAGTGCCCT
>JAAYSU010000055.1 GCA_012523915.1 Clostridiales bacterium | reverse complement strand
AATACAGAAACTCCTCCCTTTGAAGTAGTAGACGGCAAACTGCACTACAACGGACATGAACTTGATTCTTTAGAAGCAGGCACAGATGATTACAACAAACTATTAAACGATTCATTGACAATTGACATAGGACTAGGAATCTATTTCAATCCCGATTCTTCAGTTAACAAGAGTTCAGTCTTTGGCTATTCAATAACTGGAGTAGATATCATAGGAAGCGGAACAACTAATATAGACGGGACCGAAGTTTCCAATAACATATATGATTTAATTAAACAAATTGCCGACCAATTTGACTCAGATGATTATAGCCATGGCAAAGTAGATGCACTCTTAGGGCATTTTGAAAAAGTGTCGGGCAATGTATTAAAGAAAACTACTGAGGTAGGCTCAAAGACTTCATATCTTGATTTCATGAAAAAGAGATATGACGATCAGATTTTCAATCTAAAGGAAAGACAGGTTTCAGTAGAAGGCATTGATACAGCATATTCAATCATTATGTATGAATCACAGAAGTTAGCCTACAATGCTGCCCTACAGATGGGGGCGCGTATTATACAACCATCAATATTTAACTTTATGAGCTGATATATAAGGTAAAGGAGGTTGACAAATGCAACCACTTATAACAATTGAAAACGTCCCTATTTCCATAGAGTATGTTGAAAGCGACGCTCCAAAGAAAGTCAACGTGCAGTCTGCAACAAGCCTAAGCATCAGCAGACATAGGGACATGACAACCATAAAAAGCAATCCTATAAACATACCCTTTAAAGACAGCTTTGTAAGTACTGCTAAAAAGCATAAAAATATATTTTCTTACACAGCAACTGCTAGCTATACAGAAAACGGCAAGCTTAAGGTCAATGTCCAAATGGATGAAGAAACTAGCGAGTTTCTTTTCATGCAATTCAACAGGGGAATAGATAACATGATTGGACTTCTACCTCAAACACAGGCAGAAAAACCTCCTAGCTATTTTCAAATAGACTTCGATATCAGTCATCTACCTACTGAACTGGTAGCACCAGATGTTGATACAAGCTTTACTCCACCTGATTTGGAAATTAGGGTTGTTGAATATCCAAAGGTTATCATCAAATACATTGGAGGCCCTATCTATATCCCAAGAAGTGCCGGTCCCAATTACGAGGAGCCCCAAAAGGCCAATCTGATATTTGATGGCGAACCAAACTTTGATGTAAAGGCATAGGAAGGTCTTATGATGGTAGAAATAAATACTAGAGATTTTGGACTAATTGAAGTAGAGGATACTGCAATATATGATTTCCCGGAAGGTGTATACGGCTTTGAAGATGATAAAAAGTTCGCTATATTCGAGAAATCCTTTGACGATGTATCCTTTCTTTTTCTCCAATCCGTAGATAACATAATACCATGTTTTCTTGTATTTGATCCAATAAGCATTTACCCAGACTACCAACCTAAGCTCTCCAAAGATGATTTAAAGTCATGTGAAGCAAAAGAAATAGACGAGCTAATCTTCTTGGTAATTGCATCAGTACCTGGTTCAGTACAAGAAACCACAATTAATCTAAAAAGCCCCATAGTCTTAAACCCAAAGACTAAAAAGGCTAGACAGATAATCTTACAAAACAATGACTATTCTGTACGCTACCACCCTTTTTTGTCTGATAGCGAGGTGCATCCATAATGCTAGTAATCAGTAGAAAAGTAGGTCAATCATTTTTTATCTCTGATTCCATTAAGATCACTGTACTTAACTTTGGAAACGACAAAGTTTCCGTCGGAATCGATGCACCCAGCGATGTCAAAATCATCCGCGAAGAACTACTTGATACTATCGAAGCAAACAAAGAATCTACTAAAAAATTAAACGACAATGATTACAAAAATATAGTTTCTTTATTAAAAAATAACAAAAATATATAAAGTTTTCTACTAAATATACGATATATATTACACAAGGTTAAAGGGTTTTCTTAGCGGCCGGAAGAAGACCTTTAATAAACTGTCGAGAAGGAACTCGACTAATAAATTTCAAGGAGGAAAAAATAATGAGAATTAACCACAACATTGCGGCACTAAATACCTACAGACAACTGTCCGCAAACACAGTTAACACTTCAAGATCTTTGGAAAAGCTTTCATCAGGCTTACGCATCAACCGTGCTGGTGATGACGCAGCAGGTCTAGCAATTTCTGAAAAGATGAGAAGCCAAATTAGAGGATTAGAAACTGCATCCAGAAATGCCAACGATGGCATCTCATTGATTCAGACAGCAGAAGGTGCTCTAAACGAAACCCACAGTATCCTGCAGAGAATGAAAGAACTAGCTGTACAGGCTGCTAACGACACCAATACAGAAACAGACCGTGCTGAAATCCAGAAGGAAATCGATCAGCTAAAGACAGAGATTACCAGAATTGCCGAGCAGACAGAATTTAATACCAAAAAACTTTTGGATGGCAGTATGTCAATTAAGGCAGATCTAGATAATACAACTAATATTACAAAAATTGCTATTAAACCAGAAGCAACCGTCGCTGAAGGTAATTACACCGTAAGTGTAGAATACACAGCTGCGACTGAAGGTGATCCAGGACAGTCTGCTGGTGCCACAATGTCCACTAATACCACAGGGTTAAGTAATCCGAACATAGAGACCGAATCTGAATATGATGGTGATTACACTGTTGAGACTGCAATAGATAGTGGTACCGGTGAGGTCACAATAACTCTAAAACAAGGCTCAGATACAGTTGCTACAGAAACTGTCTCATCTGGAGATCACGCAGCCGGAGGTACTGTAACAGTAGGAGATATTACTTTTGACTTTGAAGCTGGTGGAATACAAGATGGTGAAAGCGATATTATTACTGTTACGCCTTACTCACCCAAAACAGACGCTTCTCCAGCTAGCGCCGTGGTGACAATTACAAATCTTGATGATCCTAGCGCAAGTGTAGAAGCCTCTAACTTCGACATAGAATATGCTTAGGGTTTAGTTGACGGTACTTACGAGGCTAACTTAACTATTACAGATGAATCAATGGTATTCCATATTGGTGCCAATAGTGGACAAAACACCAAGCTCTCAATTAATAACATGGATGCGGCATCACTTGGCGTAGATGGAATAAATCTGGAAACTCAGGAAGGCGCTGACGTAGCTATTAAAACCATCGACGATGCCATCACCAAGGTTTCTTCACAAAGAGCTGCTCTCGGTGCTATGCAGAATAGATTAGAGCATACTATTAACAACCTGGGAACAGCTGCTGAGAACTTAACAGCTGCTGAATCTCGTATCAGAGACGTAGATATGGCCAAGGAAATGATGGAGTTCACCAAGAACAACATCCTTTCACAGGCTTCTCAAGCCATGCTTGCCCAGGCAAATCTGCAGCCACAAAGCGTACTTCAGTTGTTACAATAAGGCTAATGCCATTAGAAAAGCCACCCTTTGGTGGCTTTTTCTCTTTGTTATATTGTCCACTGGTTATGAATAATCCCTACTAATTTCCATTCGTTTTGATATTCTTCAAAGACTAGCCTTAAGCTTTTCCAATCCATGCCCTCATATTGAGGATCGAATCCTGGGAAATAGTATTCTACAATGATGGGATCTTCATATACTTCAAATTGGTTTTCTAGCATGTTTCCAAAGCTTAATACCTCGTTATATCCGATTTGTTCTGCGTTCTTAAAATCTTCAGAGTAAATGAACTCCTCATAGTATTCACTTGGTGTTAACTTAATTTCATCTCCTGTGCCATCATAGTATCCCCAGGTGTATTCTTTTTGATCTTCAAAGAAATTTTTCATTTCTTCTTTACTAAATACTACATCCTGCTCTAATGAAACATTGGTATAGGGAGTAAATCTAAGGCCCTTTTCAGGATGTGTATATTCTGCAATTGTTTCTGCATCCTTTTCACTGATTGCTTCAATTACCTTGTCTGATGTTTCTTCAATTATTTGCTTAGCTGATTCAGGTTTAATAAGGCCATCCTCTGTGTATTCAATTTCTATATTGTTTTCTTCTTCCTGGTTGTTCCCTTCTTGTTCGTTGTTACCTGCACAAGCTGTTATAGTTAAGGCTAATAAAATGGTTAGTAAAGTAATAAATGCTTTTCTTTTCATGTCCTTCTCCTTATGTTGTTATTTACTATTCTCCTCTGCTACATCAAGTAGCGTTATGTAAATATTGGCTACAATCTGGTAGAGTTCAGGAGGTATTTCCTCCCCTACGTCAAGTTTAGATAAAAGTGTTGAAGCACTCTCATCATGGTATATTGATACACCATTTTCGATTGCAACCTGTATTATCTTCTGAGCTATATGTCCCGTTCCTGAAGCTACTATGCAGGGTGCATTTTGTTCATCTGGCTCATATTTCAGTGCCACTGCACTTAGTTCTTTATCCTTAGATTTTGACATCGAATCCTACCTTTCTTTGAGCAAGCTTAGGAAAGCGCTTAACTATTTTTTTATTACTCGAATATATTCCAACTTCATAGTTTCCTAGCGAATAGCCCTGCTCTTCAATCATGGTTCTTAAGCTTGACTTTATTCCCCTTACACTGCTTAACAATGTTTCGGGACAGTTGATACTTAAATCAATTCTTTTATCCTTTTCAATAAGGTCTACTTCGAAGTCCCCATATTTATCCGATTGTATAGTGAAATAGATATTGTTAGCGGTTTTTTCTTTATTCTTTCCATCTTTTTTATTTTTATCTATAAAAAACTCCCCATATGTATTTTCATCCAAGAAGCGTAGGGGTATCATGTAGTGGATTAGGGACATTATCGGGCTTTCGCTTTGAAGCATCTGGGTAAGTAAATTCTGTCCTGTGTTTGCTATTTTAATAGGTCCTTCCTTATCAATGGCTTTTTTAATAAGGGTAGGCATGTCCGCCTTTTCAAACTTAAGTCCGAGTTTTGCAAGCTCTTTAATCTCGATTTCATCCTTTAAGATAATCTCTTTTGCTTCCCTTGCATGGTCAAATACCAGCTTTTTCATCTCAGCTATATCTTCATCCTTAAGGCTGGTCATCTGCTTTAATTCATTCCCTAGCTGGGTTATTGCCTGCTCAAGCCTTTCAGGGTCACCCTTATCATATCTGACTGCATGATGTACTAGGGCCATAATGGTGTTTACTACTCTTTCATTCGACTGATAGCTTTTAGCAAGCTCCGATAGAAAGGGGATTAAATCATTTTTAAGATAGCTGTTTACTTGCTTAAACTCAGTGAGTTTTTCTAGGTTTGTAATATGTTGATTTAATAGTTGTTGATCCTCTTTTGATATCATTTCCGCTAGAAGGTTTGACTGGATTATAACTGCCTTTTGGGAGTTTTCGAGGTTAACATGGCAGTCAAAATGTTTTAGTATAGAGATTATTGCTCCTCTTAACTGAGGCTGTCCTTCTACTTTAGCAAGTACCCTGAGACTGTCAAAGAACTCTCCCTTAAATATTGTGGCTGCTTTTTCCCTTTCAACAAGTTCATCAAACAGTTCTGTTGGGTAGGTGAACATCTTGAATAAAAAATCTTCCGATATAGTGGAAGAATCTCCAAACAGCATTGAAAGTAACACTAACTTTCTCATGGACATGGCTAAGGAGTTAGTGTCTTTTAAAAGGGGTTTAAATATTTCCTTGTTTAATATATCTAAAAGAAGTGTTCTGGTATCTTTTTGTTCAGGAAGCTGTTCTTTTTGAGTTACTACAATTGGTTTTTCCAGATCAAAGATAGCATCTGGGGTTTGACGCTTAGGAACACCTTCAACTTGCTTTGAGGCTATAGGTGATGTAATCTTTAGTATATCTACCACAATAATCCCCTTCTCTGCTTTTACAAGTATTATACCCACAACTAAATCTTTTGTAAAACACTAATATTTATAACTTTCCTGCCGATAAATACTAATGAGGATTATTATAAATTAAATTTGTTAATCGGAAAGGTAGAAACCAATGTCAAATGATTCTATGTTAGAAATGTACTTGTTTGAAACAACAACCTTACTCGATCAGTTAGACTCCATCCTGCTTGAATCCGAAGAAAACGAAAAACTGTCTTCGGAAAACATCAATGAGATCTTCCGTATCATGCATACGATAAAGGGCTCATCAGCTATGATGGAGTTTGAAACAATATCACATACGGCCCATAAGCTCGAAGACCTCTTCTATTTCGTCCGAGATAATGGAGTAGAAGACCACTACTTCGATGATCTTATGGATCTGGTCCTAAAGGTATCCGACTTCCTGAAGGTAGAAATTGATAAGATACATAACAATGAAACCTTGAGTTCGGAAAACAAGGCCCTTGTAGAAGAAATCGAAGATTTACTATCTATATTAGAAAGCGGCCATCAGGAGCCAGATGAAGAAGATAAGAAAGAAGAGAAAGTTGAAGAAGAAAACATAGCAGAAGGAAATCAAAACTATTTTCTACATGTACATTTTGACGCAGACTCAAAGATGGAAAATGTACGTGCATTCATGTTAATTAACAAGCTGGAGACTATAGGAAAGGTCCTTGCTACAGTTCCTGATGATCCGAGCAATAACAAGGATGCCTCTTCATACATAGCCCAAAACGGTTTTTACTTAAGCCTTTCCTCATCTCTAAGCAAAGAAGAAATCCTTGATGTAGCCAAAGGAACCCTGTCTGTTAATTCAATCGGATTCGTAGATAAACTTCCTTTAGAAGAAGAGGTAGAAGATATAGAAGAAACAAAAGAAAAAGAGCAAGTTAGCGATACAAGTACTGCAAATGCATCTAACGGCAGACAAACTAAACAAAATCTAATAAGTGTAGATTTAAATAAGTTAGACACCCTGATGGACTTAGTAGGTGAAATAGTTATCACCGAATCAATGGTCATTAAGTCACCTGACCTCGATGGTTTAGAGCTAGAGAACTTCAGTAAAAGCGCACGTCAACTTAGAAAACTTACTGATGAACTCCAGGATATCGTAATGTCCATAAGGATGATACCAATATCATCCACATTCCAGAAGATGCGCAGGATAGTAAGAGATTTAAACAAGAAGCTATCAAGAAATGTAGAACTGGTGCTTCTAGGAGAAACCACCGAGGTAGATAAGACGATTATAGATGCAATAGTGGATCCCTTGATGCATCTTGTTAGAAATGCAATGGATCATGGTATAGAAGCTCCTGAAGAAAGACTTGCTTCAAACAAGGACCCAGCAGGCCAGATAGTGCTTTCTGCCCAAAATGCAGGAGGAGATATCATCATTTCAGTTAGTGATGATGGTAGAGGCCTAGATCCTGATGTGATTTTGGAAAAGGCAAAGAGTAAAAATCTCCTTACAAAAGCTGAAGGCGAATATTCACATAAGGAAATCTTAAACCTTATCATGATGCCAGGATTCTCCACTAAAGAAACTGTCAGTGAGTATTCAGGCAGAGGTGTGGGAATGGATGTAGTCAAGAAGAACATAGAAAAGATAGGCGGCACCGTTACCATAGAGAGCATCAAAGGAGAAGGTACAAGTATAATATTTAAGATACCCCTTACCCTTGCCATTATTCCAAGTATGGAAATTAGGGTCGGTAAGGAAATATATTGCGTACCTATTTCTAACATTAGGGAGTCCTTTAAACCTACTGCAAAAGAGGTCTTCTGTGATCCCGATAACAATGAGATGATAATGATCAGGGGTGCCTGCTATCCCATTATTAGACTGCATGAGTTATATAAGGTGGAGGATGCCTGCCATAATATAGAAGACGGCATCTTAATGCTGGTTGACACAGGAGAACGCTTGGCCTGTATTTTCGCAGATGAGCTACTTGGTGAACACCAGGTGGTTGTAAAACCCATGCCCTACTACCTAAGCCAGTTTTGCCTCACATCCCTTGGCATAAGTGGATGTACAATTCTTGGCGACGGAAGTATCAGCCTGATACTGGATATCGCAGGAATTCTAAGCAACTATTAACTAGGAGATATGAAATGATACGTTTAAAAGATGAAGAATTTAATGCAATAACTTCTTTCATTAAACAAAACTACGGTATAAATCTTATAAAAAAACGGCCTTTAATTGAAGGTCGTTTAAGTAATTATATACAAAATCTTGGCTTTGATAATTACATGGAATATTTTGAATATGCTAAAAATGATAGAACTAACGATGAGATGACCACATTGATAAATAAGCTTACTACCAACCATACATACTTTTTAAGGGAAAACACCCACTTTGAATTCTATAGGGATGTAGTGCTTCCCTGGATAGATAAAGAACTTAAAACAAAGGATCTTCGTGTATGGAGCGCCGGCTGCTCAACAGGCCAGGAACCCTATACCCTTTCAATGATCACCTTAGATTATTTAGGAGCAAACCAGGCTAGTTGGGACAGCACCATATTGGCATCAGATATATCGGACAGGGTGCTAAATGAAGCCAGGGAAGGAGTATATTCTAAAGAAGATATATTAAACCTTCCTAACAGCTGGATTAAAAGATACTTCAAAGAAAATGGGGATGATGAATACAAGGTTACTGATACCTTAAGAAAAAATGTAGCCTTTAGAAATTTTAACCTGCTATCGCCCTTTAACTTTAAAAAGCCCTTCCAGGCTATATTCTGTAAAAATGTCATGATATATTTCGATGCGGCTACTAAGACGGAGATAATAAAGAAGTTTTATGATGTTTTGATCCCTGGAGGCTATCTGTTTGTTGGCCTAAGTGAATCATTATCATCATTTAAACATGATTTTAAATACGTAAAGCCCTCTGTATACCAAAAGCTTTAGAAGTGATTCTTTTTCTTGGTGTTAAATCCTAGAATATCTGAAAGCTTGTACTTCCCTACCCTAGGATAGGGTTGTTCTGATCTATTAACAGTTGTTCTCTTAAGAGCAACCTTGTCCATAGTTGCTCTAAGGATATTATTAAAATCCCCATCAACAATACCAGTAGAGGACCAATAAATATCAAAATTTAGACTTCTGGTTTCATCAAGAATATCTAACAGCCTTGAGATTATAGTATTTGCATCGGATGTGCGGGTTTCAGTTAAAAGAATTGCAATTGAATCATCACCGCATCTTCCTATGATATCAGTCGCTCGGATATTCATACATATTATCTCTGAAACTTGAGAGACACACATATCAATATATTCCTTGCGCCTAACTCCCTTATCTATGTAGGTCGGCTTTAGGGTTATTACAGCAAGGGATAAGGGATTGCCATATCTAAATGTACGTTCCATCTCCTTTGCTCCCTGCTCAATAATTCCTTTTTTGCTATACATGCCTGTTATAGGGTCTATCTTTGAAACTGCCTCCATATAGATTTCATTATCTATTTTAGGAAGAGTTTCACTTAAGCACTTATATTTCCTTATGCTCGGCTTTAAGTCAGTATATCCTAGGCATACTCTCCAGTCGTTGCGCTCAAGGGCTACATACTTCTTGATCTTCTCTTTGTTTATAGTTCCATTAGCAATCTGAAGCTCAGTAATATTTACTGTAAACTGAAGTATCTTAGGATAGCTGGTCCCTGCATATTCACAGTTATGGTATTTATTGTCACAATTAAGGCTGTAATTACCCAGCTTAAATAGCTGTGATACGGTACTTTTCCACTCTGCATATTCCTCAAAGGGGATGTTTTTCTTGTCTATATCTGTTAGTTTTCTATAGGTCTTTTCCCAGTCTTCATTTATAGTTTCATTAAAAAATTGATCCAGGATCTCTTGGGCATATTTCCTTTCTAAATCCTCATCAGACCTTCTTTCAACCTGCTTGCCCCTGTTATATCTCCGCCACTCGATGTTATATGTTCTACGCTTTCTGGGATTCCCGATGGTATCATAGGCAACATTTATCATCTTCATATATTCAGCATAGGCTCGGTTTATATCTGGATGATACATCTTAGAAAGGCATCTATATGCAGCATCAATTACATCCTGACATGCATCATGATGTACCTGAAGTATTTTGTAATAATCTACATAGTTCCTCATCTCTGTCCACATAGTTAAATCTCTTACCCCTTTTGTAATATTATAACCTAAAACCTACCTTAATTGAATAATTAGATGCTAAAGTTTTCTAATCTTAAGCCGATATAATAAGCATACAGGGAGGTTGTAAATATGAATAGTATAAATACACTAAATTCAATATCGGCAAAGACTGGTATTGGCGGATTAGTATCCGGAATGGATATAGATGAACTGGTGCAGAGCTTAACTGCAGCCAGTCGTGAGAAAATTGTTAAACAACAGCAAAGTCTCCAGCTCCTTGAGTGGAAGCAGGATGGCTATCGAACTGTAATAGAAGCACTTAGGGAATTCCAAAGTTCATACTTGGATCTACTTTCTGCTAGCAATTTTAGAAGCGCAGGCTTTTTTAATACGGTAAAGGCTGTTACTGAATCTTCAGCTGTATCCGTAACTACTACCGGCCAGTCCTCTGAAGGAAGTATTGCTATTGAAAATATTATTCAATTGGCAACCAACCAGACTATACAGAGCAAAGAAGGTGTCACAAGAGGACTTTCTGCAAGCTTAACAGTTGATGACATTTCAGCTTTCCTTGATGCTATAGGAGAAGCACCAAGACATATAGCTATCAATTTAGACGGCAGGGTAAAAACCGTTACCTTTGATCAGGACTTTGCTAACAAGGTTGAAGTTGATGGTTTAGAACAAGCACTTCAATCGGCCATAGACGATGCATTTGGTATTAAGCATGAAGATGATAGGATAATAAAGGTATCCTTCATAGACGATCTTCTATCTATAGAAGCAAAAGGATCACAGCTAACGCTAAATGCCCTTGGAGAAGATACTGACATACTTGAAATGTTGGGCTTTGAAAGCGGACAATCCAACAAGTTATCTTTAAATAGTCCTATTAAATATTCTTCCTTTGCCAAAGAGCTTACTCCTGGCCTAGGTGGAACCTATCAGTTCACTATTAACTCAGTGGAGTTTAAATTCAGTGAAATGGATTCTATCTCGGCTATGATTCATAAGATTAACACAAGCGATGCTGGGGTAAGAATATCCTACTCTTCTATCTCAGATACTTTCTCATTAGTTGCTGATGAATCAGGTATCGGCGAAAATATAGTGATAGAAGAGACAGAGGGCAACCTCATGGAAGTTCTAGGACTTAAGGGAGAAGGTGCTTCAGTAACCTACGGAAAAAATGCATTGCTTACTGTTGAGGGACAGCTTATATCTAGAAGCTCAAACAGTGTAAATATTGGCGGAGTTATCATCGACCTGCTTAAAACATCGGAGGATCCTGTTGTAATAACTATGAGAAATGACCCCACAACTTTAATGGAGCCTATTAAAAAATTCGTAGAAGATTACAACACCATGATCGACCTAATTAACGGTCTAGTAAAAGAAAATGTATATAGGGACTTCCCTCCTCTTTCAGAGGCTCAGAAGGAAGAGATGTCAGAAAAACAAATCGAGAAGTGGGAAGAAAAGGCAAAATCCGGTGTCCTTCGTGGAGATAGCATTTTAAGAGGTCTTGCTTCAAAACTGCAGACCGTCATGATGAATAGCGTTGAAGGAGTCGGCATTTCGCTTCATCAAATGGGAATAACTTCTGCCGGCTACCAGGAAAACGGTAAGCTTAAAATAGATGAAAATAAGCTGGAGGAAGCTTTAAAGACAAAGAGTGCTGAGATCTCCAAGTTCTTTACCTCAGAAAATGGGTTAGCAAACAAGATTAATGATTTAATAACATCATATACAAAAACTTCAGGGGTAAAGGGACAGCGTGGGATTCTTATAGATGTAGCTGGCTTGAAATCTACTTCATCTGAGAGCGAAAACAGCATATTCGATAGAATGAAAAGAATAAACGATACCATCCGATTATTACAAGAGCGCTTGAAGAATGAAGAAAGCAGGCTGTGGAGACAGTTCACAGCTATGGAAACTGCAATTCAAAGATTAAACGAACAAAGTTTAATGCTAATGCAGTTCAGCAACACTTACTACTAAGAAAGGGGTAAAATAATGCAACATGCAAATGTTTTAGAACAGTATAAGATGCAGTCATTGGAGACGCTTACAAGCGGTGAAGTAGTTGTCAAGCTCTTGGAAGAAGCCTCGAAACAACTCAGCATTTCAATCTTTCTAATCAATAGGGATAATATTGCAAAATCATACGATTGTGTTTCAAAGGCTCAGAGGATAATTTCAACCCTCAACCATTCGTTAGATATGAACTATGCCATTTCTATCGAACTAAGGGATATGTATAATTTTATGTTTGGTAGCTTATCTAAAGCCATTGTAGAAAAGGATACCGGACTCATAAAAGATATTCTTTCATTAGTTGATGATTTGAAGAACACATTCAAACAGGCTGATAAGCTCGCACGTTCAGGTAAACAACATGGATAATACATATGAAAAGAAAATTGAGCTTTTAAAAAAGTGTCTTGAGATAAGTGAAGAGATATTAAGCAATGCTGAAAACTGGGAGAAGCTAGATGAACTTCTTGATAAAAGACTAGATCTTATTCAAGAACTGCAGGAACCAGATGAAGAAAAAGAATCATATACAGAATCCCAGATCTCTCAGATAGACACTTTGATTAAACTCATAACACAGATCGACAAGGATGTAATAAAGGTTCTGGAGGAAGAGCGTAAGAAAGTAATTGATTCCTTGAAGATCAATACCCAAGGACAAAAAATAGCTGAATACGGAAAATATTAAGTATTGTCAACCTAGTTTTAATTTAAGGTTGACAATTGGAAAAAACGTCTGCTAATATAAGTAGGAGGCGTTTTTTTATGTCTACAAAAAATATGATATTAAAAATACTTGAAGAAAATAGAGGAAAGCCTGTATCAGGTTCAAAGATCGCGAAGAAATTGAATCTTTCTAGAGGGGCAGTTTGGAAAGGAATAGAAGCCCTAAGGGATAAGGGCTACCAGATAGAAGCTGTAACTAATAGGGGATATAGTCTCTCGGAAGAAAGCGACCTCTTATCCAAAGAGGGAATCTTAGTAAACCTTAAAAGCAACAAAATAAAGGGGGATCAGATTCAGGTATTTAAAACCCTTGATTCCACCAACCAGCTGGCAAAGAAGATGGCTATAGATGGAGCCTCCCATGGCACAGTAGTTATAGCCGATGAACAGACTAAGGGAAGAGGAAGGCTTGGAAGAAGCTTCTACTCCCCTAAGGGAACAGGAATATATCTCAGCATCATACTAAAGACTGACAATTTTGCTGATATAGGGATATTGGTTACTACGGCAGCATCAGTTGCAGTATGCCGTGCTCTATCCAAGATATATGGAGTAGAAGCTGGGATCAAATGGGTTAACGACATATATCTTAATAACCGCAAGCTGTGTGGAATCCTAACAGAAGCTATCACTAATTTTGAAACAAGAACCATAGACAGCATTGTGATAGGTATAGGACTTAATTTTAAAACTAAGGATTTTCCTCAAGACTTAAGCCAAACCGCCACATCCTTGTTTGATTCAGGTGAGGAAATAAAGGATACGAGAAACCGCTTGGCAGCAGCCATTATAGATGAAGTCTTAGATCTGTGTGAAGATCTGAATAGTGAGAAGTTCATCTCTGAATACAAGGAAAGAAGCATGGTTATAGGAAGGGATATCTCTGTCTATAGAGGGAATGATCAGTTTGAAGCAAGGGCAATTGACATTGATAAGCAAGGAGGGCTTGTAGTGAAAAAGGAAGACGGAAGTATAGAAGTACTCAATTCAGGAGAAATAACGGTAAGACTTGGAGACTCAGATGAAAACTAAAGGGCTGATACTATGTGCCTTCTTTGCAGCACTTACAGGAATTTGTTCAATAATTTCAATCCCCCTGCCCTTTTCACCGGTTCCAATAAATCTTGCTACCCTATCGGTGTTTTTAGCAGGAGGATTGCTTGGAGCAAAATATGGGGCAATTAGTCAGATTATCTATGTTCTCTTAGGTGCTGTAGGCGTACCTGTCTTTCACAGCCTGACCTCAGGTTTGGGGATACTGACTGGGCCCACAGGCGGCTATATCATAGGCTATATTTTAGCTGCATTTATAATAGGAAGAATCTATAGTTCAACTAAGCACTTATTATTGGCTCTGCTGGCAGGAATAGTAGCCTGCTATGCCCTTGGCACATTATGGTTTATCTATCTGACAGGGGTTAACCTTTGGTCTGCACTGCTAATGTGCGTTATCCCCTTTATACCCGGCGATATAATAAAGATACTGGCAGCATTGCTGCTTATTAAGAAGTTAAAAAGATTCCTAGATATGTATTAATCATCATCTAGTTCATTATAGAATACATATCTGTTCTTATTCTGAGATTTGGCTTGGTACATGGCAAGGTCAGCATTGTGATAGAGTTCTTCAAAGCTTTCTCCATCCTCAGGATATATTGCAATTCCCGCACTTGCCGTTACATTGTGGACATTATTAATATACCTAAGAATCTTAGCAGCCTTATAAGCTACAGAAATTTCACTTTCTATATTCTTTATCAAAATCATAAACTCGTCCCCGCCGATCCTGCCTAATATGTCTGTTTCTCTGAAACACAACTTTAAGACTTTAGCAGTATCACTTAATACCTGGTCACCATATAGGTGGCCTTTTTTATCATTTATCATCTTGAAATCATCAATATCTACTACAATCATTGCATGTCTATCTCTAGCGTATTTTTTTAGACATTCTTTTACTTGCAATTCTGTTGAAAGCTTGTTATATAATCCGCTTCCGCTATCTATTCGTGTCTTTAATTCAAGCATTTCAAGCTTTTTCTTCTGTTTGTCGATATCCACAATCCAACCAATTACTTTTACAACCTTTCCTGTCTTCTCATCACGAATAAGCCTTTCCTCAAAGCGACACCAGATAAATTTATCGCCCCTCTCCCTAAGACGGAATTCACCTGTAATCTTCTCCATATCGTCAGGAATATCCCTGTGGAAACGGATAAATTTTGCTCCATCTTCAGGATGAACATGGGCTTCTTCTACAGCCTTTTCTGGGAAACCCTTCTCTATAGGCTGATATAATATTCTCTTATTAGGTCCGTTAGGAAAGATAATCGAATCCTTTTCAAGGTCCCATTCAAAGATGACATCACGTGATAGGGATGTTAGCATTTTAAATCTCATGTCGTTTATCCTGAGCTCTTCATTAGTTTTTTGTAATTCCCGATTACTTTGTCTTTCTGCTATGATTATAAATATGAGGATTAATAGGAAAGCAATTGCTAGTCCTATAAACAATGACATAGCTATATTTCTAATAGTATTAAATTCTTGATCTACGTAGCTTTGTGGCACTTCACAAATTGTATACCAGTCCTTTAAGCCAAGGGGCTTGTAATAGGCATAATGGCTATTATCCTTATGTTCAAAGCAGAAAAAGCCTTCCTCTCCCCTTTTAAAGTTGTCGACAATAGTATCAGATCCGCAGATGCTAGAATCAGCTAGATATGAAAAAAAATTATTTTTAAAAATAGATATCCTTCCCATGTCAGGGCTTACTATTACTTCACCATCACCTGCAATAATATATGAATTTACCATCTTGTCGTAGGTAGATATGTGCACAGAGCTATTGAAGCTTTCAAAGGTAGTGTATGCACAGAGGGCGCCCTTTATCTCTTCTTCGTCTACTATGGGGGTATAGAGAATAACAGCTTTTTTGTAAGTTCTTCTATCAATTATTAAGTCTGATATTCCCCTCTCATTATTAAGGGCTCTTTGGAGATATTCGCTGCTGTCAAAGGTGAGGGGCTTGCCGTCGGCAGTAATATCCTTGCCGTTTTTATCAATAGCGAAAACTGAGAAATAGTTAGATACTAGCTGGACATCCAACATGTTTACCCTTAGAATTTCTGAGCTAGCCATATCCTCTTCCTTGGCTGCACAAAAGGCTAGAGTTTCTAAAACTGAGAGTTCGCCTTCTAACTTCAGTTTGTAATAGTTAGATATATAATCCGTTGTATTTGCAAGCCTTCCTTGGATATCAGTATTAATATGGCTATCTAAGTTTTGGGTAAAATAATAAACAGATAGCCCAATTACAATAACAGCTACTATAAGAAGTAGGAATTTTAAATGACGACGAAAGGCGAAGTTCATATCAATCTCCGACAAAAAATTAACGAATTTTCTGTATTGTCTAAATAATATCACAAATTTTGGAAATATACAACATTTATTGCCGGATTTTATGGTATTATTTGTGCTTTATATCAACTACCCCTTTAGATAATGAATCGAACTTATATCCCCTGTTCCTAAGTTCATCGATAACCTTGGGCAGAGCCTCGACAGTAGTGTCCTTTGTATTACTGTCATGGAAAAGAATGACCAAGTCTCCCTCAAGATCATTGCTTTTACATATCACATTGTCATATATTTCATCAGCCCTAAGTTCTTTAATCCCGTCTTTAGAATCTACACTCCAATCGAAATAATCATACCCCCTTTCTCTTATTTTTTCAGTCAATCTTTTTATTAGGCTGGGCTTGGCATGTTTGCTCGAACCTATACTCGATCCTCCGGGGAAACGCATTATATCGGTCTTTATGCCTTCATTTAATAAGGTATCTTCCATTTTTATAAAATCTTCCATGAAATTATCTTCTGATTTATATATGTAACTATAGTTATGTGAAAAAGTATGATTACCGATAGCATGCCCCTCTTCAATTATTCGCCTATATATCCCCGGGTCCCCTGAAGAATTAGTACCTACAACAAAAAAAGTAGCTTTTACACTCTTTTCTTTAAGGATATCCAATACCTTAAGCGTATTCTTACTTGGCCCGTCATCAAAGGTTATATAGGCCACAGATTCTTCTTGTTTATTTTTTTGAGCCTTTTTCTCTGACTTTAATGTATTGTATTTCTTTTTCCATGCCTCAAGCTCATTCTCCAGCTCTTTAATCTTTTCTTCATAGTCATTTACTATAACTTCAAGTTCACTTATCCTTGTTTCAAGCTTGTTCGCCCTTTCATCCAGCTCTTTATTTCTAGACATCTGCTGTACCAGCTTTTCCTCTGCATAAATAAGTGCTTTTTCCCCCTGAAATTTATAGCCCAGAAATACAAACACAATTAAAACAGCGATTACTATTAGTATTGAATTAATCAGCTTCTTATTCATGCCCCAACCCCCTTCTAGCTATATTTTACAGACAAAGCTAATACTATAATTTAAGAACTGATTAACATTAGTTACAAAAGGGTTAAACTTTAATTTTAAATTAATTAATTCCTGCCTACTGTGGTACAATTTGATTCAAAGATATGAGGAAAGTATGATATGGACAAAATTAAAGTTTTGGTAGTAGAAGATGAAACTTCTATACGTAAATTCATAGCTGTAAACCTAAACCGTAGTAATTTTGAAGTTCTGGAAGCAGAGGACGGGGAAAGAGCACTAAGCCTAGCTAAATCATTAAATCCCCAAGTTGTTATTCTAGATGTAATGCTGCCAGGCATCGACGGTTTTGAAGTTTGTATGAAGCTGAGAAAACAAAACCCCCAGATAATCATCATCATGCTCACGGCAAGGGGCGAAGACATGGATAAGATCATGGGCCTAGAGCTTGGCGCTGATGATTATATGGTTAAGCCTTTTAATCCCTTGGAGCTTGTAGCAAGGATCCGCGCTAATTTAAGGAGGTTTCAAAAACAGCATTCAAACAATATCTATTTTAAACAAATTATCTTAGACCTTGAAGCAAAGCGCCTATATAAAAATGAGCAGGAAGTAGATTTGACTCCTACAGAATTTGCAATATTGAAGTTACTTATGAAGAATCCCGGAAAAACCTTTTCGAGGAATGAAATTATGAATAGCGTCTGGGGTGAAAACTACTTTGGAGATTTAAAAACGGTGGATGTACATATAAGAAGGATGAGGGGAAAAATAGAGGATGATCCTTCCAACCCCCAAGTGATAAAAACTGTATGGGGATTCGGTTATAGATTGGGGGAAGAGGACTGATGTCAGGTATAAGAAGAAAGATGGTAATAAGCTTTATGTTTATTATCCTCATCACCGTTATCATATTAGAAATCTTCTTTATTACAGGCATACGTAGCAACTATTACAATAACCTGGAAGAAACCCTTTTTAACCAACTTGAAACTTCAAAAGATATCTATATAAGGTATTTTTCAGACTCCACTCTTCAAGAGAATATAATAAATAATGTAGATACTTTCTGGAAACAGACCTCGGCTCAGGTTGAAATCATCGATCAAAACGGTAATGTTTTAATGAATTCCCACGGTACTTTGACTGATTACAAAGCCGATGATCTTTTAAAGGCTTTAGAGGGAGAAAAGAGCAGCTGGATTGGCAATGTCCCCTATGACAGGGATAGAGTAATGGCAGCATCCTATCCTTTGGTAGTCGATGACAAGCAAATCGGAGTCTTGAGGTTCATAGCCTCTTTAAGCGAGGTAAATAAAGAGATTCGGATAATTACATATAAGTATCTTTTTTTCGGGGCTATAGTAGTCCTCTTCACGGGGCTAGTTAGCCTGATATTAGCTAGAACTATCACTGAACCTATGAAACGAATCACTTCGGTTGCGGAAGAGATGGCTAAGGGAAACTTTAATGTAAAAAGTGATGAAAGTACAAAGGATGAAGTGGGAAAGCTATCTGATACTTTAAACTATCTGGCAGCTGAAATCATGAAAAAAGATGAGCTTAAAAACAACTTCATATCATCTGTCTCCCACGAGCTACGTACGCCCCTGACATCAATAAAGGGCTGGGCTGTTACCCTTATGCATGGCTATGAAGATAAAGAGTTACTTCAAGACGGCTTAAATATTATAGAAAAAGAAAGTGATAGGCTAAGTGATATGGTAAGTGAACTCTTAGATTTTTCAAGGTTTGTTACGGGAAATATTAGTTTGCAAAATGAAAAGACAGATATCGGCGACCTAATAGATCATATCCGTATTCAATTATCACAAAGGGCTCTTGCTTTAGGAATAAATTTTAAGGTTGAACATAATTTTGAAGACACTATCATTTACACAGATCCTAACCGATTAAAACAGGTGTTCATTAACCTACTTGACAATGCCTTTAAATTTACACCCTCAGGCGGCAGGGTCACACTTAAAGCAATAAATGATGAAGACAACTTCTACTTTTATGTTGAAGATACGGGTTGTGGAATATCGGAAGAAGATCTCCCAAGGATAAAGGAAAAATTCTATAAAGGAAAATCAAGTAAATCCCAGACAGGATTAGGCTTATCTATTTCCGATGAGATAATTAAATTGATGGGTGGAACTATTGAAATAAAAAGCGAGCTAGATAAGGGGACCCAGCTTAAGGTCAGCTTGCCCATAAGGGAGGCTGAATAATATGAAAAAGATCTTGTTAGTCATCATTTGTTTAGCTTTTTTGACATCATGCCTGAATAGCAATTCAGATTCTAACCTAAAGATCATAGCTCCTAATATAAAAGAGCTTCCTTTACAGGGGACATGGGAAGTAGCCTCTCTTTTGGAAGATGACATAGATGAAACTAATGAAAACCTAGTAGGTGAAAACCTATATTTTACTAATGACTACGTCATTCTAAGCGAGTATTTTTTACAAAATCCCCGCTACAGTATAAGAAGGGTGGAATCTGCCAGCTACCTTGTTTATCACCATCAGGCCTACCCAAAGGGCTATAAATTCAAGGAGCCCATAATAGAAATATTGACTCTTTACGAAGGAGAGCAGTATTTCTGTGAATTTGTAAAGGAAAGTGACGATGAACTGCTTTTAATATTTTTAAATAAAACCTATGTATTGAAACAGGTCTCTGATGATGTTGATGAATCAGTAATTTCATCCGATAAATATGATTGGCTACCGATTGATGGTGATGAAGATAGTAGTAATATCCCTACAGGTCTATTATTAGGCCTAAGAACCCCACAAGCTGACAGTTCATCTTACCGAACCCTATGGATATCATTTGAGGATGATAAGCTTTCTCCTATTTTAGAAGCTGACAAGATCTTCTTCCCTAGAAGAAGCGGCTTTTACCAGCTTGTAGTTGATCGTAAGAACGATGAAGATTTCTTGTATGTAAAAAATATTCTGCTCCAGGAAAATAAGGAGGAAGAAGACGATTTCATTATGAACAATAAAATAAACAATACCGTATCCATACACCGCCATGTTAACTATATCGGAAACGACTATGTATCAATAGAAGAAAAGATTAAACAAGCATCTATAGAAAGTAACAGGCTTAAAATGTTAGCTGTAGACAGTTTGCCAAGCCTTAAGCCCATAAAGATTTCTGATCTGGCAGGACCTGGTGCAGCTTCTGCCATGGAACAGCAGAGAGAAAAACTTCTAAAACAATTTGGTATAGAACAGAAGACATATAATGAAGAAAACTTTGGACTTGCAAGAAAAATGGGCTATTGGATATTTACGGGCAGATTGGAATATGAATATAATGATGAGTATTTGGCTAATGACTACAACATAAGCGTAATTATCCCTAGCCATGTGGTATATTGTAACGAATTAAATATTCCATGGACCAGGGTTAAAGATCATGTTCCTGTTGCACATGATGTCTTTACATCCCCTAACAACAATTTAGCCTTAGTAGTAACTGATGATGAATTAATTGTCTACAAAAGCTATAGAGAAAGCCTCATCGATCCTCCCCTTGAAAAAATTCCGTTAAAAGAGAATGAGAGAGTTATCATGGCAGAGTGGGCTGTAGGTGATTATGTTGAAAGCTGGGAAATGAATTTTAATGCATTTATTTCCAATTGACATTTAATCTTAAAATGCATATACTGTATTTAGACGTTTATCTAAATATCTAAATCGGGAGGTAGGCATGTCTGATCATAATAAAACATTTAAAGCATTATCTGATCAAACGAGAAGAAAAATATTAATTCTATTAAAAGATAAAGATATGAATGCCGGTGAAATTGCTGAACATTTTAACATATCAAAGCCCAGCATCAGCCACCATTTAAATATTCTCAAGAATGCAGATCTGGTTTTAGATGAACGGATTGGACAGAATATTTACTACTCATTAAATACTACGGTGTTCCATGAGGTATTAAGTTTTTTTCTGAATTTTTTAGCTAAAGAGGAGGACTAATAAATTATGAGGCAATTTCTAAGACGTGAATGGATAATATTATTAATACTCTTTGCTACATTAATGTTTGCTGTTGCAATTTATCCAAGCCTGCCTGAACAGGTTCCTATACATTGGAATATTAAAGGTGAAATAGATGACTATGCTTCAAAAACCTTCGGCGCATTTTTTATACCAATATTAAATATTATTATGTATGTATTTTTCCTAGTTCTACCTAAGTTAGATCCTAAAAAACAAAACTACGAAAAATTCACTGCTTCATACAAAATAATCCGATATTGCTTCCATATTTTTATGGTCTTGACTTATTTAGTAACGATCTTAGCTTCACTGGGATATAAAGTAGATGTGAGTCTTTGGATACCAGTAGCTGTAGCAATCCTATTCATATTAATTGGAAATATAATGGGAAGGGTAAGACATAACTACTTCGTGGGCTTCAAGTTCCCATGGACCCTTGCAAACGAAGAGGTCTGGAAAAAAACCCATCGCTTTGGCTCAAAACTTATGGTTTTAGGCGGGTTTATAGCTTTGATAGGAGCATTCCTTACTCAAGGTAGTATGAGATTCATAGTCCTTATGGTTGGTGTATTGGCACCGACCATAATTACAGCAATATATTCTTACCTTGTATATAAAAATATTGCGAAGGAGTAAAATAACTTACTCCTTTAATATTTTAAAAATTAATGGCTTTAATGTGCTAAAAATCAAATATCCTAATAAACCACCAAATGTATTAGTAATCAGGTCAGTAACATCAAAGGATCTCGATGCCAACCCTCCACAAAATGCACTTAATAATTGGGCGCTTTCGATTACCAGACTAAAGATAAAACACATGGTAACTGTTTTTATAATCCCTGCTTTCCTTACTACTGGATACAAAAATCCGAAGGGCATCATCATTATAACATTTAAAATTAATTCCCTAGCGCTGCCATAATAGTTCATTCTAAGATCCCTGAAAGGGATAAGATTGGCTGTTTCAAGAAATAAATTATTTGTTCCATTTATAAATGGAACAGGAAAGGGCATCAGCGTTACAAATAAAACCATAACAATGTAAATATACATTAGTGTATTGATGACAAATACTTTTCTTGATTTCTTATACCATTTTTTATAAAAGAATACAAAGTAAATAAGAGCTAGTAAAACAAAGTTTGCTAGATATTGCACTATATTTCCTCCATATTTTATTTAGGCAGTTCTATTTTCCTATTCTCCTTTGAAGGCCTATACAAAACAAACTTTCTTCCTATGGCCTGCACAAACTCCGCATCTAAAGATTTAGCCATGTCATTGGCAACTTCCTTGGGGTCCAGTTCACATCCCTCTTGTATTTTTACTTTAATGATCTCTCTTTTTTCAAGTCCTAAATCCATTTCTTTTAGCACATTATCGTTAATTCCTGATTTACCGATATATACAGTAGGCTCCAAGTCATGGGCAATTTTCTTTAAGAAACTTCTTTGTTTTCCAGTTATCATTTCTTCACCTTTCTTACAGAATCGATAATAGCTTTTATACTATCCCTATCCGAATAATCTACAGTTTTACCATATGTACTTAAGAGTATTTTCTCCACATCGGTTCTCTCATCTTCACTTTTCTTTTCAATCAGATTTTTCATAGCCTTTAACAAGGATTTATCTATTATCTTAAGTCTGTTGTAATCAATGCCTCCCCGAAGTTGATGAACCTCTACATACCCTAGCAAATCGTCTGGGAAATTCTTATCTTTTACACTTACAAATTGAAGTTTATCTTCCGGATCTGTTAAGCCTACTGAAAATACTATAAGTCTTTTATCCTTAATATTTTTAAAATGTTTAATAATAGTCTTTATACCATTAATGCCGCTGGCATACAAGCCTCCCCCAAATATTATTAAATCATAATTGGAAAGCAGCCTCTCATTTACTTTAGAAACATCACTTAGATCACATTCAAGCTCTTCTGCTATCCATTCAGCATATTTCTTCGTATAGCCATACTTCGATTTATATAAGACTATAATATCCATATTTTCCCCTTCTTTCATGCAATTTATATAATTATAATACAAAATGAAGAACAAATCTAAGATTTGCCCTTCATTTTGAATATTTTATTTGCTATTCTTTGCTTGCAACATACTGCTTATAAATATCTGACTCCCTATACCTCTCCTCAATATGACAATCCTCATTTTTATAAATCCTACAAAGGAAGGCCCTTAGAGCATATGTACCCATAGCAGGGTCATAGGGACTAGACATAGGAGTTAGTACATTGGCATTTGATTCCCATAGACCATGATCGGGAGTTTCTACTTCAGGGTACCACCAACCATACTCACAATTAATGACCCTTGGATCGATCCCATCTGTAACCCTGGCTTTCTGTGTGATTCTTCCTCTTGGAGTCTCTATATAGACCCAATCTCCATCTTCAATTCCATGTTCCTTAGCAGTAGCAGGATGGATTTCGACTAAGGGGAATGGATGTTTGCCTCTGAGTGAAGGCATCTGTCTATTCTCGGTGCAGAAGAAATAAATCGATCTCCCGCCTGTAGTTAATGTAAGCGGATACTCCTTTGCCAGCTCTGGTTGACTGAAGACAGTCTCAGGGGGTTCTACATAATATGGCAAGGGATCATAGCCCCAAGCTTCCAATTGTGTACAATACAGTTCTGCCTTGCCCGTCCTCGTTTTAAAACCAGATTTCTCATACTTCCTATATTCAATCGGAACGCTAATATAGTTTAATTCTTTCATCCTTTCGAAATTAATATCCTTGTATTCAGGATATCTTTCCCCAGTCGCCTTTAATTGCTGGTTGTAGATATCTTCAGGCTTATCCGCTCCCCAATCAAGCCCTAACCTCTTTGATAGCTCACAGAAGAC
This sequence comes from Clostridiales bacterium, assembly GCA_012523915.1. Taxonomy (GTDB): domain Bacteria; phylum Bacillota; class Clostridia; order Peptostreptococcales; family Anaerovoracaceae; genus JAAYHT01. The sequence continues at coordinate 12,146 of JAAYSU010000055.1, read as the reverse complement.
CTCTTCGTCTGATTTGCATTCATGAGTCCTTACAATCTGCTTTTGCACAAGAACTGTATTGGCTGAGTAAGCTGGATAAGCAATTATCTCATTTAATTCTAACCATGATGCTGCTGGTAGTACTAGATCAGAAATCTCAGCTGTGGGCGTCATAAAAAGATCCATGCAACAAATAAAGTCATTAGCCATGTATGCTTCATATGTATTCTTAGTATCTGCAATACTCAAAAGACCATTATTGCCGAACAAAAGCAAGCTTTTTATTGGATAGGGTTTTTCAGTTTTCATTGCTTCGAGAATTGTCGGTATATGGGATCCGGGGTTTGGTGCATCTAAGGCTGTCAACAGTTTATATTCACCAAATCCTAAGCGTTTGTGTTGTTGTTCTATTGCTAAACGATCTAAGTTTTTGTCTGGAGGGTCCATTAATTTCATTCCTTCTACCCAGCCACCTGGCACATCGATATTGCCTGTGAGAATGGGTATAAGTCCAACGGCCCTGACTGCTTGGATACAATTGCATGTGTGTTCAAGAGCTAGACCCCATTCCATGAGCCCTGGTTTAGCTGCACTAAACATCCTGGCAGCCTCCACTATCTGTTCCTCCGGAACCCAGCTAATCTCAGAAACCTTTTTAGGCGGATACTCCTTTGCCCTTTCCTTTAGTTCTTCAAATCCAAAGGTCCAATTCTCTACAAACTCTTTATCATATAGCTCCTCTTCTATTATAACATTGACCATTGCCATAGCTAGAGCGGCATCAGAGCCTGGTCTTACTTGCAACCATAGATCTGCCCTTTCAGCGAGTTCTGTACGTCGAGGATCAACTACAATCAATTTAGATCCCTTCTTTACAGCATCACCTATTAAAAACATATTCTCTCCGCCGTGGCCACTTTTAATATGATTGTGCCCCCATACCATGATGCATTCGGGATTTACATCGCCGTAATAGTCGCAGGGCATAAACTCTCCTATGGTCATTTTTGCAACTGCAATCCTAGGGAAAAAACATTGGGCAAAACCAGGTTCAAACCAGTTTGGAGTGCCCAAAGTATTGGCAAACCTTATAACCTGATTCATATGGTGGCGTCCCGTCCCATGGCCTACAGCAATAGCTTCTCTACCATATTTCGCGGTGATTTCATTTATATTATCGCAGAGAATATCATAGGCCTCATCCCAGGAAATCCTCTGCCATTTACCTTCCCCTCTCTCACCCACTCGCTTCATAGGGTATTTTAACCTATCAGGATGATATACCAGTTCTATGCCACTCAAACCTTTTGGGCACATACGGCCTCTTGATAGTGGGGAGTCCTTATCAGGTTTGATTTTAATTATTTTACCGTCTTTTAAATATACATCGGCCACACAACTGCCATGACAATTCCGACATGCAGTTTTTATTATTTCAATATCACTCACCTTGATCCTCCTAACTACTTAAATTAAAGTTACATGGTCACCGTCATTTAATTTAATAGAAAAATCCTTTACAAAATGGGCTCTCTCCCCCTTACGATTTAAAATAGCTATATTATTGGGCTTTGCAGAGCCATCTTCTTTTCTGAGCAGCTTACCCATACCTGGATATTTATCTTCCAGATGATCAATTAGTTCATTTACATTTACAATATCTACATCTAATTCTTCTTCATCCTTACCAGTAAGATCATGAAAGTGCACCAAATAAACCATTTGTATCTTCATTGGCTCCAAACCCCCTTATTTTTAAAATCTTCTACAACAAAATCTAAGCCTAGTTCTGACAGCTTTTGCTGCGTAGGTCGACCAGATGCTAGATCCCAATTACGTTCTTTATAATAGTCATCTAACATTCTATCTAAAGGCACTACCATACCTATAGAACCTCCAGCTTTAAACGGTTCATTCAAATATCTCTTAGGCAATGTATCATCTTTTCGTGAGGCATTGCCATTTAGGACATTATAGCTTCTTTCCAAGTTACATATTTTCTCGCCAATTTTCATCAATTGATCATGTGTATATTGAACTCCCGTAGCCGCCGTAAGGGCGCGTCCAAAGTAACTGAAGTCTGAGAAGAGTTTTCCCCTACTGAGAAACACACAGGTGGTTAGACAATTTAGAATAGCTCTAGAATCAAAGGACCATTTAATTAACTTTGCCTTCTCATCAGGGATATCCCTAATGGCAGCCTTTTCAACATCGAAGGGTAACTCTATATGTTGAGGAACAGCATCAATATTCGGGGGATATGGAGGATAAATCCTACAGTGGTCAGCCCCTTGATCATTGACGGCATAAGCCAGGCCCATACCATACATAGACCTTGAAGGTACCAAGGTTATATCCAAGCCTTTGACATGAAGGGCGAAATCATGTCCCCCATATTTTTCAGTCAAGGCTTTAAGGCCTTCAGCCATAAGTTCACCAAACTGCCCCTCTTTATAAACTAGTTTGTGGACTAATTTTTTGATGATATTAGAATCGCCCCATTTTAATTCTATGCCCTCGGTGTCATCCTTTGTTATCAAACCTTTTTGGTAGGCTTCAATTGCCCACGATATGGTAGGTGAAACCGAGACATCAAGTCCTAATTCAGTCCAGATTTTATGTAATTCCATAATTTCATTTATATCGGTAATTCCAAAGTTAGAGCCAAGCCCGATTATAGAGCCTGTATGCATTTTAAGAACAGTATTACCGTGCGCTATCAACTGAGAACAAGAAGGTAACCCACATGAAAAACAAGACATTGGACGCACAAGTAGCTTTCTTATTGTAGCAGAACCAATATTAAAGGAGGAAACTTCTTCATCAAAACCCTGATCATTTTTTACTGCTAACCCTCCTACTGTTTTAATATAGTCAGTTGCTAATGAATCTCCGGCTACCCCCCAGGGTCTGTGATATATATCTATACAATCATCGGGTGATAACTCTTTCCAAAAATCATTATAAACTTCCATAAAGCCATCTGGATCAAATATTGGAATTTCTTTAGTTCCCCTAACAGCAATGGCCTTAACCTTTTTAGAGCCCATGACTCTGCCTGCTGCCCCTCTACCACTTGCATGGTACAAATCACCAATTATAACTGCAGCATTAACCTCATTCTCACCTGCAGGTCCGATTATTATAGTTCTTATTGAAGGATCACCAAGTTCTTCACGAAGTTTAATATGGGTATCGGTGACGGAAAGTCCCCACAGATGTGAGGCATCATGGAAACTTACCTTGTCATCATCTATAAATATGTATATAGGTTTTTCAGAGCTTCCTTCTAATACTAGTCCATCATAACCAGCAAAGCGCAATTCTGCAGGGAAAAAGCCACCCATATTTCCATCATGTAAAAATCCATTTCTAGGCGTTTTAGTAGTAACAGTCATTCTACATGCTGAAAGAGGAGTTCCTGTTAATGGCCCCAAGGTCATATATAATTTATTATCCGGCCCTTTAGGGTCTACATCGGGGCCAACTTCATCATATAAGAGCTTGGTTGCTAACCCTCTTCCACCAATATACTCCCTGCGAAGATCATCCCCCACATCAGTACGCTTTACTGTACCATCGCTAGTATTAATTCTTAATATACATCCTGACCATCCAAACACCTTAAACCCTCCTTTGCGCCCATGGGGCTCTTACTCTAGATTCCATGTTATTGGCCTTCCAAAGCTTCATTATTTCCAACTTCTTTGCTTGAATCTCCTCGTGGGTACCATAAATTAGTGCACCGGTAGGACAGTATTTTACGCATTTAGGTTCTCCGTCACAGGGTTCAGCATTACATCCAACAACTGGCTCATCATAGCCTATGCCTATCATACCCGGCCGATTATAGCCCACCTCCTCCGCATGAATCATACTAATGTTTGAATTCTTGCTGAAACCTGTCTTATTGACAATTAAAGAGCAAACCAATGAACAGGTCTCACATCCGTTACATATCTGTTCAATCACATAAAAAATCTTCTTTTCATTCTCCTTCATAATGCTTATCCTTTCTTTTCCATACAATTTTGAATAGCAACAGTTCTAAAGGGACAGCCGTCACAATCAACTATTTCATGGGAACGGCCTTCTAAGTGATATCTCCTTATTTTTTCTATAGTTTCACTCTTCCAAGCCTGGCTTATAGAGCTATGGGCTGCATTTCCAAGTCTGTATGCTCTTATATCATCATTGTTACATGGCAGAATAGTTCCATCCCATTCAACAGTAAGCCTTTTCCATGGCTGGGGGCAGATCCAGGAAGTTTCTAATCCTTCTATTCTATTCTGAGAATCCCTATACTTAAGAATGACTGCATTGTTACAGAACTTCATCCAAAAGTCCCTGTATTCTTCCTCATTCAGTTCTTCTTGAGCAACTGCCTGTGCCCATACCTCTAATGAGGCATCTCTTCTGCTTATTAAATTCATAAGCATATCAAGATTGCGCAAAACTATATTAAATTTTGCTCCAAGTCTTGAATATTCAAATGTTTCAGCACTAGTACCCTGGGCTGAAATAATTATTCGATCCAAACCTGCGTCTATTAATTTTTCTGATATGACGGGAGTAAGAAGCATAGCATTAGTACAAAAGAAGACAAACTTAATAGCTCTACTTTTAGCATATTGCACCATATTTATTATTTCGCGGTGTAAAAGCGGTTCTCCGCGATAACTCAGTCCAAGACTATTAAGTCCAGCTTCTCCAGCCTCATCTATGATGCGTCTATATATGGCGAAATCCATATCCCCAAGCTGCCCTTTCTCTAAAAGAGGCTGTTTATCACAGAATTTACAATTAAGATTACATCGACTTGTTACTTCAATATCTAAATGCAAGGGGAATTCTGGTATAACAAAATTGGTTTGTGAATCATATTCTTGAATCATTACAATTGCTCCCTATGTAATCTAATTAAAATCAAAAAAGACTTGAAACTCTCCTGGTATAATGAAATCACAAACTAATCATTATCTCCCAGAAAGTAGCCTTCAAGTCTCATGACAATTATACCATCAAGCATGGTAGTCTAAGGTTATAACCTTTCAACACCATGATTATATTTATTACTCAAACTACCACAGCGTAAAAGAGAATTAAATTGTTTTAGTATTGAAATATATGGAAGAAGAGATATAATTCTTGTGGTAGCTTGAGTAATGTTCAAATTTCAAGGTTCTATTACTTTCTGCACTTCACTAGGCTATTTATACAGACCTTATAAAAGTTGCATTGGATATTTTTTTATGTTACTTTCATCTTAGATAACAGAACCATCAAACTGTCAGATGCGAGATGAAAGTATTTTATTAACTATTCACTCATGATAACTCTCGCATCTGCAGCATAATACTTACTTCCCCCATAACAAATCACAGGATTCAAATCGATTTCCTCAATGGGTTGTGTACTTATCAATTCAGATACTCTGACAATAATATCCGCTAGAGTAGATTCATCAATAGCTTCACTACCCCTAACACCTTTCAAAATTGCCGCTCCTTTTAGTTCATTAAGCATTTCTTTTGCTTCCATCTTAGTAACAGGTGCCAAGCGGAATGATACATCCTTGAGTATTTCAACATATATGCCGCCAAGGCCTACCATAATAACGGGGCCAGCTTGAGGATCCTGCATTGCTCCTACGATAAGCTCAGTTCCTCCTGGAGGCAACATAGGCTGAACCAGAACTCCTCTAAATCCGGAATTGGGGATTGCCAAGGCTTTTTCTTTTATGTCGTTAAAAGCATCTTCCACTTCTGATTCGCTTGAAAGGTTAAGCTTTACGCCACCCATGTCGCTTTTATGTACTATGTTGTCTGCAGCTACTTTCAAGACAACTGGGAAGCCAATTTTTAAGGCTTCTTCTACGGCAGATTTTGCATCATTTACTAATTCCCCTGAAGCTGTCTTTATGCCTGCATATTCCATGACTTGCTTTGACTCATGTTCTAGAAGGAAGCCATTTTCTCTGCCCTTGCATGAATCCAAATATTCATTTAAAGCTGGGTCGAAATTCAACTTGGGATATTCGCCCTTATCCTTGTCTCTAACTTTGTAGTATTTAACAAAATTAGCAAAGGCGGCGGCGGCTTCATTAGGATTCGGATATGCACAGATTCCAGCATCTAGAAATCTTTTATACTCATGATGATAATCACTGTAATATGCACACCATACCATGGCCAGAGGAAGACTATACTCCTTAGCGATTGCTCCAAATTCCTCTATTAGAAATTGTGGTGCATATTCATCGGCTAATGCGGATGCAGATACTCCTATTACACCGTCTACATCTTTATCTTCAGCAAGGATCCTTAAAGCATTTGTAAAGCGTTCAGGCTGCTCTTTTCCATAGGCTGTTAAATCAACAGGGTTCTGCGGATTAATGAATTCAGCTGGAACCACATTCTCGTCTAATAAGCGCTTTTTGGTATTATCACTTATATCAGATAGCTTCAAACCCTCTTGTATTAAATTGTCACAGCAAAGTATTGATGGTCCTGCCATGTGGGTTAAAACACAAATCTTATCACCCTTAGGAGGAGGAGCAACACTGAGCATTTTTGCAGCGTTAATCATTTCATTCACACTGTTAACCTGAATAACGCCTGCTTGCTTAAATGCTGCGCTGTAAATATTAGCAGAAGAGGCCATAGTACCAGTGTGGGACTGGGCTCCTTTTCTACCGCCATCAGTTGTGCCTCCCACTACCACAAGTACAGGTTTTTTTCTGACACATCTTTCTGCAGCTTCATAGAGTTCTCTTAAGTTGTCAGTACCTTCAACATGCATGCATATGACATCTGTTTCAGGATCATCTGCAAAGAAATTCAACATATCGTGAAGGTCAGTATTAAGTCTATTACCAAGGGCTATCATTGTTCCAAGGGGAATACCCTGCTCCATCATCTCACTTAAGCTCAGAACTCCGATTCCGCCGCTTTGCATAAGCAAAGTAATCTTTCCCTTTTCTTTGAAAAGATCCGAATACTGGGGTTCAAAGGTTGCATTTAAGTTTGAGGCGGCTCTCAAGTAGCCAATTGTATTAGGGCCTATTATCCTAATCCCTGCTTCATCAGCAATTCTTTGAATCTCGTCCTGAATTCTAGCTCCTTCTTCTCCTGATTCCTTGTATCCACTTCCATGGATAATAGCTGCCTTACATCCCTTTTTTATCGCAGATTGCAATGCAGGTATTACAGCCTTTGGGGGAACTACAAGGAAAAATAGATCTATATCATTGTCTGGAATATCCTCTATTGTCTTATATGCCTTTTGGCCTAGAATTTCCTCTACCCCACTTCTATTAACAGGATAAACTGGAACATTGCTCGCTAAAGCTGAGCGCATAGCAAAACTTCCCGTCTTAACACTTGATGATGAAGCCCCTACTACGCATATAGACCTTGGTGCAAATATTGCATCAAAAGCTCTTTTGTCGTACATATTTTGTCACTATCCTTTCAGTTTAGTATAAAGGGCAAAGAACTTCCGTCTTTACCCTTTGATTAAAAGTATTGAAAATATGAGGAGATTACCTTAATTAATCTTCTACCATTGCTACAACTCTCGCTTGACCGGCAGTACCTCCCCTTACCTTTGTTGGGAAACAAGCTACCTTAAAGCCATAATCATAGGGAATTGCACCTAGATTACCTAGTTTTTCAATGTGCGCATATTCTTTTTCACGACCAACCATATGATCTGTGCCTTTGGTTTAACGGAAAGAGAGGCTGGTAGCGATGTTTCCGTGATGAATACCACCGCTGTTCGTTCAGGAGACAACTATATCATCAACGGCCATAAGATATATATTACCAACGCCGGATATGCAGATACCTATATAATCTTTGCCAAGACAGATGAAAGCAAAGGTGCCCGTGGTATAAGTGCATTTATTCTCGAAAAGGGAACTCCAGGATTTTCTTTTGGCCAGGAATATAAAAAAATGGGAATCCGTGCATCCATGCAAAGAGAACTAATTTTTGAAGATGTCTGCCTTCCTGTTGAAAACAGAATAGGAGCGGAGGGAGATGGATTTAAAATTGCTATGACCGCCCTGGATGTTGGAAGACTAGGAGTTGCAGCACAAGGAGTAGGCGCTGCCTGGGGCGCATATGACCTGGCCTTAGAACATGCTAAAAACCGCGTACAGTTTGGAAAACCGATAACAGCCAACCAGGCTGTATCCTTCATGCTAGCTGATATGGCGACAAGCATCGAGACATCGAAACTAATAACCTTGAAGGCTGCCTATCTACTTTCAAAAGGACTTCCATTCAGTAAGGAAGTAGCTATGGCCAAGTTGGTAGCTACTGACACAGCAATGAAAGTTACTACTGATGCAGTTCAAGTATTTGGTGGAAAGGGATATTTGGTTGAAAACCAAGCTGAACGCTTTATGCGAGATGCAAAGATTCTGCAAATATACGAAGGGACTAATGAAATCCAGAGATTAGTAATTGCAGGACATATATTAAAATAATAATGTTTTATGAATCCATAGTAATAATTAGTTGCTATGGATTCTCTAATTTGCCATTTTTTATTACTATCATATGATCTGCAAACAATTCACATTCCCTTTTATTATGGGTAATAAGAATTGTAGGTATGTTGAAAAGCTGCTTGAACAAAGTAAATTCATTATAAATCACCTGCTTTGTATCTTCATCCAATGCAGAGAAGGGTTCATCCAGCAACAATAGATTTGGTTTCGTAACAATAGCTCGGGATAAAGCAACCCTTTGCTTTTCCCCACCTGATATATGCTTAGGGTACTTCTTTCTCAGGTGGTAAATCCCAAAGGTTTTCATAATATATTCAGAATATGAAATCAACTCTTTCCTTTTTTCCCTATCTTTATATTCCTTCTTATTTCGTATCCCGTAATAAATATTATCTTCTACACTCATATTGGGAAACAAGGCATAGTTCTGGAATAAATAACCGATATTCCTTAGTCTAGTGGGCACATTAATACCATCATCACTGTCAAAAACAACTCTACCCCCTATTTCTACCCTGCCCTGATCAGGTGGTAATAGGCCCGATATACAGTTTAACAGAGTAGTCTTACCTGCTCCCGATTCACCTAAGATGACAAGTATACCACTTTCAAATCCGTATTCTATATCTAATACAAAATGATCGAGTTTCTTTTTAATATTGAAGTATGTGCTCATATTATCTCCCAATATAGTTTTTTCCTTTTAACCAGGCATTGAGTCCCAGGATTAATACAAAGCTAAACACCGTCATTATTATCACCAACTTGTTTGCGAGTTCGTTGTTTCCTGATTCAACAGCAAAATATATTGCTGTGGGTATGGTCTGTGTTTTTCCCGGAATATTTCCCGCAATCATAAGTGTGGCACCAAATTCTCCGATGGCTCTTGCGAAAGAAAGAACAATCCCGCTTATGATACCTGGCCAAGCCAAAGGGATGGTTATTGTCATAAACTTTTTAAACTCGCTGCTACCTAGTGTCTCAGCAGCCTTTTCATAGATTGGATCCGTGCTTATAAAAGCGGTCTTAACATTTTGATACATTAGGGGAAGGGAAACTATAAAAGACGCTATTACAGCACCAAGCCATGTGAATACTAGCTGTATCCCAAAGCTTTCTAGCAGGAATTTTCCTATAAATCCTCTTTTGCCAAACGCTATTAATAGAATATAGCCTGTTACAGAAGGAGGAAGTATCATGGGAAGTATGATAATGGTTTCCCAGATACTCTTTCCTGGTATGTTTCTTTTATTAATCAAATAGGCCATCAATATACCAAAGATAAATGAAAAAACAGTGGCAATGGTAGCAATTCTTAATGAAAGAAATATTGGTGACAGCATTAATTAAACTCCTTAATCTTAATCGATTACTTCAAATCCATATTTACTAAAAATCCCTTTTATATTCTCACCATTTAAAAACTCAAGAAAATCCTCAGCTGCTTCTTTATTTTTCGATTCATCAACTACCCCAACTGGATAAACAATGGGATCATGTAAATTCTTATCTATCCTTTCAATAATAACACTCTCTTTAAGGGTTATGGCATCGGAATGATATACAAACCCGCAATCAGCATTTCCCGAATCTACATACTCTAAAACTTGTTTTACATCCTTTGCATAAACAAGTTTTTCTGTGATCTTGTCCCAAATTTCTAGCTTCTCTAAAGCCTGCTTAGAATATTTCCCCACAGGTGCGGAATCCGGAGTAGCTATAGAAATGCTTTCAATCATATCACTTGAAAGATTCTCCAAACTCACCTCATGAGCCTTTTCTTTAGAGGCAATTAAAGTAAGAGTATTTACTAATAGATCAATCTCCGAATTTTTTATAATATGTCCTTCTTTAATCAAATCCTTCATATGGTCTTTCGATGCTGAAATAAAGATATCGCAAGGTGCTCCTTCTTGAATCTGTTTTTTCAAGGCCCCAGATGAAGCAAAGTTTAAATACACCTTACTATCACTAAACTTTTCATATTCAGTCTTGATTTCCTCCAAAGCTTCCATTAAACTGGCTGCTGCTGAAATATTAATTTCAGCCCCCTTATTTTTGCTGGTGCATCCTATAAAAAATATTGCAATTATTGTTAAAATAACTATTATGCATATTTTTTTTCTCATTTTAACCTCTCCCTAACGAGAACATGCACAGAAACGTTCTATTCCTAAAACCTTAGCTGCGCCAGCAATGGTGGTTCCATAAAATATTGTAGGTTTTTCCAACCCAAGGAAATTTACTATAGTGCCGTTTGCAAGAGTACTTCCCGTTACTAACACCAAATCTGTCCATTCCAATACTTCTTCTGTCTTAATATCAGCATCTTCTATCAATACTCCACTTTTTACTGTGCCAATATTGTCCGGATCTAAGTCAACTAAACGAACCGTAAACTCCGAAGAAGACTGGGCTAGTATAGCCGGTTGAAGACCTATCATAGCAACTTTGGGATTCCCGTAGATATCTTTAATATTGTCTACAATCATCTTAGCACAGTCCTCGGGTTCCTCATCTTTACAATGAATAGTCCCATCAATCAAATTAAGGTAGCGCATTACTGCATTTAACACAGCTACAAAGGAAGCCCTTTCAAAATTACTTTCTAAAGCTATTTCAAGAAACTCTGACAGGGTCCCTTGAAAATTTCCTGGGCTATCCGTAAAAGCCTGGCCGCAGAAACCCTTAAATTCCGCCTGCAAAAGCTTTTCCTTGCCTTTAAGCAAGGGGTAGTCTTGGCGTGTAGGATTTCCTATAGCCTCCCTATTTGTAAGCACACGTCCTTCTATCAAGACCTTCTCTTTCATAAGGTCATTTTCTATAGCTATATTTTTCAAATAATCTTTCAGCTTTTCATAGAGTTGATTTCTATCCATCATATATCCCCCTATCAATATGTCTTTCCATACCCGCAATTTGGATAGCTGCAAATCTCACAACCACGACATAGGCCTCCGTGTGCAAGTTTTTTAATATCAGCCCTAGTCGGAACTTCCCCCGCTAGTATCCTTGGAACTATTAGATCAAAGATGCTGGTTTTACTGTACATCACACATCCAGGTAATCCTACTACCGGAACTTTTCCTATGTAGGCCAATAAAAACATCGCTCCAGGAAGTACAGGTGCGCCGTATAAAATTATTTTTCCCCCAGCCTTCCTTATGCCTGTTGGAGTTTTATCATCGGGGTCGACAGACATCCCACCTGTTACTCCTATCATGTCAACTCCTTCATCAAGTAGTTCTCGTATGCAATCTGCAATCATATCTTCATCATCATCTGAAAATAGTTGCTTAACTACTGTGCTTCCTAGATTGCTAAACTTTCTTTTTAGAACTGGTCCGAACTGATCTTTGATCTTTCCTGAGTATACTTCACTTCCTGTAGTAACTAGCCCTACCTTAAATGGTTTTAAAGGAAGTACCTGAATCAAGCTATCACTTTTCAAAACTTCTTCTGCCTTAGTCACTATTTCCTCTTTTACAAACAGAGGTATTACGCGTGTACCTGCAACCTTTTCGCCAGTTCTTACAACTTGGTCCTTATGAAGTGTAGCAAACATTATCTCATCCTGGTCTATAAGTTCAGCTAAAATGTCTGTATTGACCTTAAGCAATCCATCCTGTTCGGCAATTAGCTCAACCTT
>JAAYSU010000054.1 GCA_012523915.1 Clostridiales bacterium | reverse complement strand
CTTTTTTAGATTCTCAAGTCCTTTATCGGTAAACATCTCTGTGGGCATCTGGATTTCCAAAAGAGTCACTTTATTAGAATCTACAGCTGCTGCATCTGCGATTGTCACTGCATCTCCTTCAATTCTTATATCAGCTTGCTCAAGACCTCCCTCTGGTACAAATCCCATTAAGCTAAGAGCTATGGCAACATTCTTAAACACCTCTGTTGATGTATCTTTGCTAGTTACCGTTCCAACTCTGTCCACCATGAGCTTCCCTATACGATAAGCAAATGTTGGTACACCCATGTACTCTGATTTGGTACCGAGAATATCTTCTAAACCCTTCACGAGCTGCTTTCGCCTGTCACCTTTTACATTGTAATTGAGTTCCATTTGTTACCATCCTTTCCTAATGGGATTTATTCATGTAGATCGCAAATATGGTAATCGCCAATACTCTTTACCTTATCGCCAATTTAGTTATTGGCCGTCTCAGCTAATCTTCCTCCATCTCATCATCAGGCTCAATCCCAATATACCGGGGATAGTCGAAGCCCTCAGATGAAATCAATAACCGTTCTCCTGTATCCACATTTCTGACCCTGATGCACCTATACTCACCCTTTTCGTTATAACCACCATCAGTTTTGAGTATCCAGGGTTGGTCCTTAAGAAAGTCTTTTCCAAACTCCCTGAATGCTTCGTCTGCCATTTCAACCTCTCGGTCCACCGTATAGACCGTTCCCTTTATGCCTGACTTCCTAGAGCACTCTGTGGCTTCTCTCAATTCCACAATGTTCTCGATTTTTCTTCCAAATAATGCTCGCATCATGCACCTCCTTAAAATTTCCCTATTACATTAATCACTCAAATAGGGTATTTTAGCAAGTTATTTATACAGTTTTTGGGGCCTTTTTGCATGAAAACCATGCAATTTTAGAACCATTTGGACGAAACAAAAATAGCCACAGGGCTTCATAACGTACTGTTTTCAGCACATCACAGCCTTGTGGCTATTATAAAAACGCTCTAGGGGTATCCCCCCTATGGAATTTCGCGATTTTTCACACGTGACCCTGACGCGGTCACCATTTGGAAGGTTTGTAGGGATTTGACCTCCCCTAGGCCTATATTGGTGGCTCAAATTTGAGCGGTCAATGGATGAAGGGTTATACTCAGTTATGCGTAAAAATAATGATTTATCTAATTGTTTCATTTAATTCACTATGATCTACTTTGATATTTTCGTATCCTAAGTTCTTAATAGCCTCTTTAATTATGGCCTTCTTGTAATCAGCCATGTAAGGACTTAGTATGATTTCCATCTTGTTAAAAAAATCCTCATTCATTGAAATGTATAGGCACTTAGCGTCTTTAATAACGTTTGCATCATCTACTATAAAATACCTAAGTTCCTTTTCGTAACTCCATACTTCTCTCTTTTGACATGCCATGTGATAAACCTGTGTCGCTCTAAATCCATAAGTACCCACCGAAGGACTCTTACTTGCTAGATCGTCATCATATTCGACTTGTCCACAAAGGATGCCACCTATTTTAGATAACCTTTCAGTATTTTTACTCTCATCGTCATTATAGAAATAAAAATCTTCACCAAAGACATTAATATTTGGAAATCCAATTCTAACTCCATTTTCTTTGTTAGCATAAATATGCCAAAGCGGTATGGATTCTTCCTTAGAATAAGTAAGGCAACTTGCGAAGAATTTAGCATGCTCATTTCTAGTAGATTCGGACAAGTCATTGAAATTGTCAACCTTGTTAAACTTCAACACTTTGTTAACAAGAATAAACATTAGACTTTCTAACGTTGTATAATGATATAGATGTACATGTCTTTCAAATTGAGTCCTGAAATTATTCTCCAATCAATGCCCCTCCCTGTGTTAATATGTCCAAAATGACCTACTTAAAATACTTCTCCAAAAAAGGATACTCTTCCTTCAGCGCAATCAACTGATTCACCTGGTTTTGAACCTTTTCCTGATCACCTTCTTGGCTGTATAGGTTTGCTAGTATCTTTCACTAATTCCTGTATTTATTGTTTTCATTATTGT